>JAHEDC010000327.1 GCA_024641425.1 Verrucomicrobiales bacterium
CCCTTTCTTAGCCGTGATGGCCGGGATTGACAAAACCTTTTTCCCGCAGCCGGGCCGTAGCACGGATTTCCAGGTTTTCCTTCATAAGCGCGAGGGCCTCATTGAGGCGTCCGGCGCCGCCGTAGGAAATCGCGAGGTTTGTCAGAGCGCCCAGCGTGTCGGGGTGCTCTGAACCCGAGATTGCGAGGTGGTAATCGCGCACCTTCTCCTGCAGCGGGATGCTTTCCCGGAAGAGATCGAGGGCGAAGTAAGTGCGGCCGAGTGTCCGCTGGAGTTTCGCGCGGAGCGAGGGCTGGGCGGCGAGGTCGGTGTCGAGTTTCCTCGCGGCCTTATTAAGGGTTTCGGCGACGGTGATATTGCTGCCGACGCTGGCAATGGGGAAATCGGGTCCGAGAGCGGGAGTACCATTCGGGGCGCGGGCCTGGGCCGGGGCGTCAGCCAGGCCGTGGGACGGTTGACCGGGCGAGGCAACGTCCCTAAGGTAGGCAATGAACGTTCCCCACCCGTGATGGCTCGAATCGACCAGATCCTTTTCCCCCGCCTGCCCGCGCTGGCTTTGCTCCTCTCCGTGCTCGCGCTGCCGCCGGCGGCGTGCGCGCAACTCTTCGGGAAAAAGCGGACGGAGACGGCGAAAATCCGTGAGGACGGGAAGTTCCGGCTTGGCATCGATGTCCTCCGCGAGCGCGCCTTCGACCTTATCGAGGGAAAACGCGTCGGCCTCATCACGAATCAGTCCGGCGTCGATGGCAGCGGGGAAAAAACCCGCCTCGTCCTCCACGCCGCGAAGAACGTGAAGCTCACCGCGCTCTACACTCCCGAGCACGGGCTCGACGGGACGGAGAAGGCGGGGATCTACGTGGCTTCGCGCCGGGACGAGGCGACGGGGGTGATGGCTTTTTCAATCTTCGGGAAGACCCGCAAGCCTTCTCCGGAGATGCTTGAGGGCGTGGACGTGCTCGTCTTCGACATCCAGGACGTGGGCGCGCGCTGCTACACCTATGTGAGTACGATGGGTCTCTGCATGGAGGCGGCGGCGGAAGCGGGGATCGAATTCGTGGTGCTCGACCGCCCGAATCCGCTTGGGGGCGCGCGCGTCGAAGGTCCGCCGATCGAGAAGCGCTGGCAATCCTTTGTCGGCCAGTATCCGGTGCCCTTTGTCCACGGGATGACGACGGGGGAACTGGCGCGGATGATCGTCGGGGAGAAATGGATCAAAGCGGTGCCGAAGCTGACGGTCGTCCCGATGACAGGATGGAGGCGCGGGATGCTCTGGCGCGATACCAGCCTCAAGTGGACGCCCACTTCGCCGAATATCCCGAAGGCGGATTCCCCGACGTTTTACATCGCGACCGGAATTCTCGGGCATCTTCCGGCCGCCGATGTGGGGACGGAAACGGCGATCCCGTTCGAGTATGCGACGGCAAAGGGGGTGAATGCTGGGGCCTTTGCCAAAAAAATGGGCGGCCTCGGATTCGACGGCGTCCGCTTTTCACCCTACCAGAGCGCGAAAAAAAAGGGGTGGGCGGGCTGCCGGATCGAGATCGATCCTCGCTCGGAGGTGAACCTGGCCGCGCTCGATGTCACCCTCGTCTGCGAGCTGCACCGCGCGATGGGGGGAGCGGGATTGCTCGAAGGTGCGGGAAAAGGCTCTCTCGACCTCTTCCGAAAGGTCTACGGCAGTACCCATCTCGACGAGGCGCTGAAGGGCGGGGCGGACGCGGCAAAAATCATCGTCTCGTGGGAATCCTCCGTGAAGGACTTCCGGAAAGCGCGCGCGCCTTACCTGCTCTATCGTTAGCTTCAGACGCTCACTACCATGAAACCACCCCTTGCCGCCCTCCTCCTCCTGATAGCCCCGATCTCGCACGCCGACGATTGGCCGCAGTGGATGGGCGAAGGGAGGAAGGGCGAATGGAAGGAAGACGGGATCGTGGACAAATTTCCGGAAGGCGGGCCCAAGGTGCTCTGGCGCACCCCGATCCATCACGGCTACAGCGGTCCGGCGGTGGCGGGCGATCGGGTGTTTGTCATGGATCGGAAATTCGAGGATCCCGCGAAAGCTCCGGCGAATGCGTTCGAACGGGGAGAAATTCCGGGAAACGAGCGGGTGCTCTGCCTCGATGCCGCGAGCGGGGAGATCCTTTGGGAGCATGCCTACGAATGCAGTTATACCGTGAGTTACGCGGCCGGGCCGAGGGCGACACCCACCGTGGATGGCGATTGCGTTTACACGCTGGGTGCGGAAGGGGATTTGCTCTGTCTCGACGCCGGGGGCGGCACCGTGAAGTGGTCCCACCGGTTCAAGGATCTCCTCGGTGTGAAAACGCCGGTCTGGGGATTCGCGGCCGCGCCGCTCGTCGAGGGCGATCTTCTCATCTGCCTTGCGGCGGGTGGTGGCACGACCGCCATCGCCTTCGACAAGAGGACGGGCGAACGCAAATGGGCCGCACTTTCGGCCAAGGAACCAGGTTATGCCCCGCCCTCGATCATCGAGCAGGGTGGCCGCCGGATTCTGATCCTCTGGCATCCCGAAGCGGTCAACGCGCTGGACCCGCAAACGGGCGAGGTGCTTTGGACTGTCGACTGGCCTCTGCGCTCGGGGCTCAGCGTCGCCACTCCGCGATTGCACGGCGACCGCCTCTTTTTCTCCTGCTTCTACAACGGGTCAATGATGCTGAAGCTCAAGCCCGACCACAGCGAGCCGGAGATCCTCTGGCGCACCGAGCGCGCGAGCGAGAATCCCGACCGCACGACCCACCTCCACGGAATCATGAGCACGCCGGTCTTCACCGGCGACGCCATTTTCGGAGTCTGCAGCTACGGGGAATTCCGCTGTCTCAAGGCGGACACCGGCGAGCGGGTCTGGGAGAGCCTGAAGCCGATCGGTCTTGACCAGCCGACCCGCTGGGGCAATGCCTTCATCACGCCGCAGGGCGGCCGGTATTTCCTCTTCACCG
The DNA here is from genome assembly GCA_024641425.1 of Verrucomicrobiales bacterium. Taxonomy (GTDB): domain Bacteria; phylum Verrucomicrobiota; class Verrucomicrobiia; order Verrucomicrobiales; family DEV007; genus JAHEDC01. The sequence continues at coordinate 2,958 of JAHEDC010000327.1, forward strand.
AGAAAGGCGACCTCGTCATCGCGCGGCTCTCGCCCGAGGGTTACGAGGAAATCGACCGCGCCCACGTCATCGAGCCGGACAACTTCGACATGCGCCAGCGGAAGATCGTCTGGTCGCACCCCGCCTACGCGCGGAAGTGCTGCTTCGTGCGCAACGATTCCGAAATCGTCTGTCTTTCGCTGGCAGCGGAGTAAGTCCGCTCTTCAGGAATCGGCGGGGTGCCGAATCACCTTCCTGGGCGGAGGGCCGAATCGAGAAAGCGGTAAGCCTCCTCGCGCACCTCGGGCGGGAAATCGTGGGCCGCGTTGGGATAGCGCGCTTCGAGGTTTTCCGACGCGCCATAGAGCTGATAGATTGTCGCGATTTTCGGCATCGCCTTCACCACGCCGCCGACGTCGAAGTTGTCATCGTGCAGCGGCGAGTTCGTGAAAAACGGACGCGGGGCGAGAGCGGCGATGAGCTCGTGGAAATCGAAGGGAACGCGGTTCGGGTCGAGATGATACTGCGTCCGCAACAGCGGCATGTAGCAGTCGCTGGTCCAGCCATCGAGCTTTCCCCCGAAGTAGTCGTGGAACGGGGTCCACCCGCAACTTGTGACCACCGCTTTGATCCGGGGATCACAGAGGCCGAGAAAAAGAGCGTTGTGGCCGCCGAGGGAATGTCCGATCGCCCCGATCCGATCCGCATCGACCCAAACGAGGGAGTCGAGAAGATCGAGGCAGCGCATGTGGTTCGCGATACCTTTCATCGTTCCGGATTTGAATCCGTCCGTCCCGAAATCGTGATCCTTGAGTCCGCCAAAAGAGGGGTAGTCCGGCGCGATCACCGCGTAGCCGCGTTGCGCCAGCTCCTTCGCATAGGCACGGTTCGGGAGCTCGCCGCGTCCGTCGACCACCCCTTTTCCGATCGGATGCGTGGGGTGGAGCGCGATGATGCCAGGGACAGGCTGAGCCTTTGTGGCCTTGTCAGGGCGATACAGGAACGCGGTGATTCGACCGCCCGCGCCGTCGTCGAGGGAGACGGTCTGCAGGAGATAGCCGTCGCGCGCTTCCGTGTGTTCCACGCGAAGATCGAGGGGCGGAAGGTGGGCCCGGTTTGGGATTGGACCGGCCGCGCTTTCGAACCCTTCGAGAATGTGGCGCCGCCGGATTTCCCAGTCCGCAATGCCGGTGATCGGCTTTAGGGATCCAACGGCGCTTGTATAGACGCTGAGATCGGTGTGATCCGGGTATTCCGGCGTTTCCTCGCCGTGGGCCACCCCGGCAAGGAGGAAAACGAGGGCGGTGGCGGTTTTCATCGGGTTTGAATCAGGTCCTTCAAGGCCGTGTCGATCGGCTTCGCGCCGGGGTATCCCACCCATTTGAATCGGATGACGCCGTCGGGATCGATGACGTAGTAGGTCGGGGTGCCGCGCGCGCTCCATTTCGTGGCAAGGGCACGGCTCGAGAGCGAGCGCCAGTCCAGCTTCTCCTTCGCCATCACCTCCCTGAGTTTCTCGGGCGCGTAGTCGAAGCCATGGACGCCGAGCAGGGCGAAGGGCTTTTCCGCCAGTTGTTTCACGAGCGACCGCTCGTGGGGCCAGTTGGCCCGTCACGTCGGTCAGAATTCCGACCAGAAGTAAAGCAGCACGACCTTGCCGCGGTAATCGCTCAGCCGCAGGGTTCGCCCCTCCTGGTCCGTGCCTTCGAGTTCCGGAGCCGTCTTGCCGACAGTCAGATGGCGGATCTCGAACAGGTCCGTTCCTGCCACCTCCCCGACCGTTTCATTGTAGGGTAACATTACCTCGCCGTATTCGTTGATCGCCTTCTCATAGAAAAGTTCCGCCTCACCCATGAGTCGGGTGGGGTCCCGGCGCCGCAACGACTCAAGGTAATCGATGCCGAACAAGCCCTCGTAGCGTCGCGCCATCGCCGGCTGATCCTCGAGCAGGGCGAGTTTTTCCACGCGACCGGCCAGGAACTGGGCGAGCCGCAGGCAGGCCGCTCCCCGGACGTCGCGGTGCGGACTCCCGGCCAACACCGTGCGCAGAAACGTCTCACACTCCGGCCGGAATCCGAAATTCACCCGTTTGCACGTTTCGACGAGTTGGTCGCTCTGGAGATGGTCGCGTAGCAGCAGCGTGATGGCCCGGGCCTGAGGGCTCTCCCTTCCCCAGCCCGGGTGCGAGGTATGCGCGTTCAGCCAGTATTCCTGCGTGACCACCTGCGTCAGCGCTTCCAGCGCGAACGCCTCCCGCGGATGCTTCTCGACGAGCGCGAGCATTTCCACCGTGGATTCGTCAGCCCGCGCCACGCTTTGCTTTCGCTCTTCTTCCGTTGTGGTTGGCTTAAAATGTATTTGCGACACCTCCTGGAATGCCCCGAGCAGGGCCTGATACTGATCCGCGGGCGAGGGGGGCGTGTCGTGGGTTTCGACCTGGGCCGTCGCCGGCAATGCCAAGGCGATGACGAGTGCGATCTGGATACCTCCTAATGTCTGGATCATGGCGCGTAGTGCCAGCGGTTGGTTCATTCCTTCCATACTCGAAAACGATGTCCCTTGAAATCGAAAATACCGTCCGGACTTCGTCCCTGGAGCGCGGCGCTTCCCCTCGTGATGCCTTCTTGGCGGGCGGCGTGCGGTGAAGTGGAATCCGGCGCGAGGGATACAGGCGCGTAAGATGGAGCTGGCGCGAGTCTGTCGCGCCCGATAAGGTTCGTTTCATGAACCGACGCCAGTTCCTCAATGCCGCCGCCGCCGCCCTCAGTGCGATTTCCGCCGGGGGCCAAGGGGAAACGAAGCGGAAGTGGCGGGTCGGTGTGATCGGGCACACGGGGCGGGGGAACTACGGGCACGGGTTGGACACCGTGTGGCTGAAATTGCCCGAGACGGAGATCGCGGGGGTCGCCGATGCGGATCCGGGTGGGCTCACCAAGGCCGTGAAGCGCCTCCCCGGAGCGAAGGGCTTCGCCGACTACCGCGTGATGCTGCCTGAGGTCCGCCCCGATCTGGTCTCGGTGTGCCCTCGCAATGCGGACCTTCATTTCCCCATGGCACTTGCCGCGATCGAAGCGGGAGCCAAGGGCGTCTACGTCGAAAAGCCGTTCTGCCGGACGCCGCAGGAGGCGGATCAGCTCGCCGCGGCCTGCCGGAAACACGGCGCCAAAATCGCGGTCGCGCACCGGAATCGCTATGACCCGACGCTCGTTGCGATCGATAAGGTGATCGCGGAGGGCGGGATCGGGAAAGTGCTGGAGATTCGCGGTCGCGGAAAGGGGGATCACCGGGGAGGGGGGGAAGATCTTTGGGTTCTCGGATCGCACATCATGGATCTCATCCACTACTTCGGCGGCCATCCGCTTGCCTGCTCGGCGACCATGCTGCAGGATGGCAGGCCGGTCACGAAGGCGGACGTCAAGGAGGGAAACGAGGGGCTGGGGCCACTGGCCGGCAACGAAGTCCACGCCCGCTATCGCATGGATCGGGGGATGCTCGCCACCTTCGATTCCCTCGCCAACGACACGACGGAGAACGCGGGCTTTGGCCTCCAGATCATTGGAAGCAAGGGGATCATCGCCCTTCGCGCCGATTGCAGCCCACTCGCCCACCTCGTTCCCGGCAATCCCTTCCTCCCCACCGACACGCCGCGACCGTGGATTCCCATCTCCTCCGCCGGTGCCGGAAATCCCGAGCCCCGCGCCGATATTCCCGAGGCAATTCACAATCACGTCCTCCCCGTCCGCGACCTCATCGAGGCCGTGGAGAAGGATCGCGAACCCCGGTGCGGCATGGATGAGGGCACGATGACCGTCGAGATGATCTGCGCCGTTTTCTGCTCACACCAGCAGGGCGGGCGGGAGGTCACGTTCCCGCTCGCGGAACGCCACAACGCGCTGGCCCTGCTTTGACCGCACAGAAACGCGAAGGCGGGGACAGGGGGCGGGCGGCGCTTACGCATGAAGGCAATTTCTCCTCGTGCCCAAGCTCCGGCTTGGGCACGCCACGGCTCGCGAGGATCGGGCCTCCGTTCGTTAGGCGGGATTGAGGCTGGAGCCTCGGGAACAGGTGCGTTCCCAAGCTGGAGCCTGGGAACGAGAACTAGGGGGGGATCGGACGTGCATCACTTCCTTCGCCCCCGGCTGCCGGGGCCGCGAATCCTTGGGGATCAGGGAGGGGGCATCGTATAGTTGGACGAGGTCGCTTTTCCTCCACTTCAACGTTTCCCTTGCCAGGCTCGCCACGCTTCTCCAATCTCAGTTCCTATCACCTCACTATTCGGAAAATGGAATTCGCCAAAGAAATCATCTTTCCGGAACGGCTTGGACGGTTGAATTTTTTCGTCCGCTCGCTCGTGCTCAATTTCTACATCGTGTGGATGATTTCCGTGTTCGAGGGGGCGGTCCTTCCCGCTTCCACAGGAATCGTCATTGCGGTGGGCTCGATGGCAGTTGTTATTTACGGAGTATTCTTCATTTACCGGCCTCGCGCTCGTGACTGCGGCCTGCCTGCCTGGACGTTGATTTTCGGATTGGTGCCTTATGTCAGTGGTCTCTACAGCCTGATTCTTGCCTTTGGGGTATCCGAGTCACCCCTTCATCAACATACCGACCTCGATGATGAGAAGGACGAGCCGAGGGTATCGAACACGGCGGGTGCGCTATGCAGTATCTGCGGCTCCAAGC
>JAHEDC010000328.1 GCA_024641425.1 Verrucomicrobiales bacterium
TCCGTAGTCGAGGGTAATTCCCGCAAAGCGGCTATGCGTCGCAACCTCGGCGACCGTTCCCAGAAAAAGCGAGCCCAGCGGATCCTTAATTTCGCGCTCGGCAGTCACTTCCTCGATCGCATTCCCAGCCACGCGCCGGGTATCGACGAAGGCACGCGCAAGATGCCCCCCTCCCATGCGGGCCGCCATCTCCCTGAACGAGGGTTCCTTGTCCAAGGCTCCGCCGGGAGGGGATTTCATTCCGACGGGACGCTGGAGTGCCACGGTCTGCCGGAGTAATTCCAGATTCGTCGCGATCACGATCCATTCCTCGTGGAAGGCCACCGATGTCGCCTTCTCCTCATCGCCCCGCGTCCGGAAGGTCACCACTCCCTCGCCCATCTCCTTCTTTTCGATCCGCTTCAAACCGATGCGCGCGAGCGGGCCGAAAACAACGCGCCGCCCAACCCAACCGCTGCTCTCCGCCGGTCGGATCAGAATAACGAGATACGGGTCCTCGCCCTTCGCCTTCGGATAGAAGGCAAGGCCGACTTTCCCCCCGAGCAATCGGGCGCCCGCTTCCCAGAGATTCATCCGCAGGACAAACGAGGCCAGCTTCAGCTTCGACTCCAACTCATCAAAACCCTTCGGATTCTGAATACGGAAAATCCCGCTCGCGGACTCAAGGAGCCGGAAGAGATCCGCCTCGCGTGAAACCGCGAGCAGTTCCGCCAACATCGACGTCTCGACATAGGCCAGCGCGCCACTGGGCACCAGGGATGCGAGCGAATCCGGAACCTCGAGCGGACGCACGTCCGTCGGGGCTTCCTCGACCACCCGCTCCGTACTGCCTCGCGATTTGTTCTGCGAACTCTTCGAGACCTGCGCCGCAAGGTCTCCCTCCTGGAGCAAAAACAATCCACCCACGCAAAGCGCGAGAGCACGTAGCTGGGAAAATTGGCGGAGCATGGACGGAACTCTATGTCCCGCCGCCGTCGCCGTCGAGCAGGAACTCGCTCCCCCGCTACCCCTCGCCCGTTGGCCGCGCGCTGCCCCTCAATACTCCGGAGCCGCGACCTTGCGGTCGGCGAGTTCGGCTTTGCGATCGGCGAGGATTCGATCGGCGATCTCGATGATCATTTCCTCCAGAAGCAGCCGCAGGTGACTTCCCCGCCGGTAGTCGGAGGGCGCGATATGCTTCACCCGGTCCGCCCTCGCGCAGAGCTGATAGCATTTCTTGAAACTCTTTCGGCTTTCGTCGCCGGAGTCGTAGACCGCGATGGCCTGACCACCATAGCGGCGCATGACGGTGAAGCAGGGCACATCCGTAGGGCCATCGCCAAGGTAGATCATGTTCGTGAAGGGAATCGGCCGCAATTCCGGCGGCATGTGGTCGTTCACATCCTCCCCCGGTTCCAGCATCCCCTTGTTGATGCGGAACAGATACTGGGTCTTTGTCGTATGACTGATGACCCGCTTCGGGAAGTCAATCCTTCCTTGCGCGTTCTCGGCGAATTCGCAGCCGAAAATCGCCTTCACATATCCCTTGAGCCGACTCCCCTCGAGAAGCACCTTCAATCCGGAGGAAATAATATAGTGTTCGATACGGATCCCGAGAGCCTGATGCGAGGGCGTAAGCAGGGACTCTCCCAATTCCGTGAAGATTTCAGGGACGCCGGGATAGAAACTCAAGTCTCCGCCCAGCTTCTTCAGTTCCGCGTTACTCGGACGATCCATCGCGAGATAGTCGAGCATCGCCTTCATATAGGCGAGTTCGTTGTCATAGGCGTCCTCGTCCACGAGCACCGCGCACCTCTTCCAGAACGCCTTGGCATCGATCCCGAACGCCGGAAAGAGCACTGCGTCCTGCATGTAGCCGGGACTGAGCGTCTGGTCATAGTCGTAAACGACCGCGATGGTATTCTGGGAGGTGGACAAGGGGAACGGTTCGAAGCGACGCGTTCTGAACGAAGCGGAAGCGAGCGCGGGATTCTCTTCTAACGAATGATCGACTATCCTGCCCCCCTACTTCACCTCTTCCCGAGCGATGACGGTGGCCTTCACTGCGGAACCCGGCTTGAAATACTCCTTCGCCAACGCCGTCACTTCCGCAGCGGTGACGGATTCGTAATCCGACTTCATCGTTTTCGCCCACGCGAGCTTCTCCGGCTTTTCCTGACAATCGAGGACGACGGTCTGGAGCCAGTAGGTGTTGCTGCGAAGCTGCTGGTCGATGCTCGTGAGGAGCGGCTTGAGCGCGCGTTCGAGCTCGTCCTCGCTCACCTCGCCCGCTCCGAGATCCGTGCCGAGTTTCTCCACGATTCCGACGAGCGGCTCGGCTTGCTGCGGATCGATGGTAAGAAGGGCGAACAGGTAACCATAGCCCTCGAAGACATCGCTCGACACGTTCCGCGCGTAAGGACTGTAGGTCTCGCCGAGTTCTTCCCGCACTTTGAGGCGGAGGCGGTCGCCGAAAATGGAGCCAAGCACATTCAAGCGGCGGGCCAGCGCGATATCCGACATGTCCGCCGTCTTCCAGTAAAGAGCGGTAATCGCCTTTGGAATTTCGGAAACGAACGCCACGGACTTGGTAGATCCGGCCTCAGGAAAGGTAAGTTTCCTCGCCTCCGCATAATCCGGCTTCGACTCCGCGCGTTTCGGCAGGGCACCGAAGGTCCTGGCCGCCGCCTCGATAACCTTTTCCAGCTCGAAGTCACCCACGATGCCGATCTCCAGATAGTCCTCGGCGAGCGGCTTCGCAAGCCAGGCCTTCACGTCCTCGGTCGTCAGTTTGAGCAGCTCCTCCTTCTCCGGGAATCCGAAGCGCGGATCGCCGCCTTTCAGGAAAGGCTCCACTTCCTTCTGATACATGCCCATCGGGGTGTGCTCCAGTTGGGTGTAAAGCGGGTCGATTCCTTTCTGGAACTGTCGCATCGCCTCGTCGCGGTAGCCCGGCTTCGTCAACGAGGCTACCATCAGCTGGCACTGAAGCAGGAAGTCATCCATATTCGTCCGCCCCCCGATGAAGAAGGCATCCTCACCCACACTGAAGGACGAGCCCACCGTCTTTCCCGCGAGAAGGCGCTCGAGGTCATCGACATTGTGCGCTTCCAGTCCTCCGAGGTCGTAGATGCTGCTCGCGAGCGCGTCGAGCCCGCGCTTGCCTTTCGGTAGCGTCAGCTGCCCCCCGCCGATGCGCGCGCCAATGCGGATGCTGTTTTTCTCGAAGTCGGTCTTTTTGAGGTTCAGCCGGACATTGTTCGAGAACTGAATGCGGGTTATGCCAAGCGCGTCATCGGTCTCCGTTGAAAGCACCGTTCCGGGCACTCCAAAGTCCGTATACGCCCAGACTGCGTCCTCCCGTTCCTCGGGAGCCGCGACCGCCGTCTCCTTGCTCGCCTTGTAGACCGCGAGGATCCTTTCCTCCGGATTCTCCATCGTAAGATTGCCTGCAACAAAGACCTGAATGTCGTCGGTCTTCCATAGCTTCCTCAAGGCCTCCAGACAGTTGTCGGCTGTAACCTGCTCGACCAGTTCATTGAAGACGGCAAGGTCATCGGCAGGGCTCGTCGAGACTTGGCCGCCCGCAATCTCGCTCACCAGAGAATCGGCCAGTCCACGCGACTGCCGGGTGGCTGCGGCTTTCGCCGCCTGCTCGTAAGCATTGCGCAGATGCGCCTTCATTTCCCCAACCTCCGCCTCGGTGAATCCGTGGGTCAGCGCTTTTCGAAGTTCCTGCTCGCCGACCTTCAACGCGGCTTCCCACTGCTCCGGCTTGCAGCTCATTTGCACGCCCGCATACTTCACAAAATCAAGGAAGTTCGTCGCGTAGGCGCTGCCACTGATGAAGGGCGCCCCTTCCTTCTTCGAGAGAATCGAAAACCGCTGGCTGACAATCGCGTTCGCGACGCTTAGGCGAAGGTCCTTCAGACGAACTTCCTTCATGTCCTTCTCCTTCTCGTACGGTTGCATCGTCTCGATGCTGATATCCGTCGACGAGGCCTCGCTCTCCGGGTGGAGCGTGGCAATGACTCCGCGCCCTGTCGAGACGGAACCCAGATCCGGATCAGGCACCGGCGATTCCGGCATTTTCAACGGGGCGAAATACTCCTCGATGAGCGGAACGAGTTTCTCGGGAGTCACCGCCCCGGTCGCAACAACCACCATGCGGTCGGAAGTGTAGTACTTGCTGTAATACGAGACAAAGCGGTCGCGCTTTGCCTGCTCGATGACTTCCACCGTGCCGATCGGCATCCGCTTGCTGATAAGCGCGTCCGGAAGCGCGAAACTGAGGCCGGCCTCCATGGTCCGTGATTCCACCGAATCCCGCGTGCGCTTCTCGCTCAGAATGACCCCACGCTCCTTGTCGATCTCGTCGTCACCGAAAAGGATGCCGTCGGCGTAGTCTCGAAAGAGCCGCAACCCATCCCGCAACATCGTCTCATCCTGCTTCGGAAGCTCCAACTTGTAAACCGTCTCCTTGAAGGATGTGTGCGCGTTCGTGTCTCCGCCGAAGGACATTCCTAGGCGCTGGAAATACTCGACCATTTCCCCGGCCGGGAAGTTCGTCGTCCCGTTGAAGGCCATGTGCTCCGTAAAATGGGCGAGTCCCTGCTGCTCGTCCCTCTCCATGAGCGAACCGGTATCGAAATAGAGGCGCAGGCTAATCCGGTCCGGCGGCTCGGGATTCGGCATGATGGCGTAGCGAACACCATTGGGCAGCGCGCCAAAGGTGATCGCCGGATCAGGCTTCAGATCGCTCCCCGTGTGGGGCCAGGAACCATCGCGGTTCTGCGCCTGCAGCGCCGGAGCGAACCATGAGAGGAGGAGAAGTAAGGTGGCGTGAATACGCGGTCTCGGGGATTTTCGGGTCATGGCCCATCGTAGCGGGCCGAGGATTCCTTGTCAAAAGCACTTTCGATGCCCCGAGACAACATCGCCGTGCCTGATCTGCAATTCCCTTTGACGGAACCCACTCCCCCATGAATTAAAAAATATACCTACATTCCCATTACCAAAAAATATTCTTATAGCTTAATCTCGGGGCATTCCTCCCGTGCTCCGCCACAACAAGAAGGAGAACCCAATGAAATCCATCGCTGAAAGACGGCGACCATGGCGCATTTCATCATGCGTCGTCGTTTTGCTTTTCCAATTCCTCGCCGCCTCAGCCCTCGCGCAGGGAGGCCTCGCTCTCACGGACTTCTCTCCCGCTTCCGCCCCCCCTGGCACTCGAATATCGATCCTGATGGAAGGGCTTGTCACACCCGCCCCTGACGTTTTCCGCCCGGAGTTACCCGCTCCGAAGGATCTGTGCGCCATCCTGCGGCGTGACGATGGCCGAATCATTCCCCTCGAAGTCGTGGACGTGAACGCAAACGGCATCATCGCCATTCTCATCAAGTTCGACCAGGCTGGAAATCGTGTCCCCCTGCCAACGGATGGTCGCCGCGGGAAGGGGAGAATTGCGGCGTATTCTGGTCGGCGGACCCGAGAACGAGGCTCTCATTGCGGCGCCTGATGATCAGTAACCCGTGGAAATCTGGAATTGGCGCGGCGATCTGGATAACCCGGCGGTGGCCGAACTCCCGTTCGTCCCCCAATCCCACACCCTTTCGCCCTGCGCGTTCCACAGCGGGCCGCCGACCCAGGAGAGACTCTCTGGCCTCATCGACCCCGACTGGCGGGCGGGACTGCGTGTGTGCGTCTATGCCCGTATCCACAAACAGGGACGCTGCGCGGACACCCGCATTGGCCCACTGACTTTCACCCTTGCCGGAAGCCGCGAGGAATGCGCGAAACGCCTCTGCGAGATTATCCGGCGCGCCTTTGCCTCGCACACCACGCGACCGCTCGACGTCACCTGCGAGGTCATCACTGATGCCGCGGGCAACGCGACCATCCGAGTCGCCTGCGCCGACGGCACGATCATTGATGCCGGGCACCTTGACGTAATCGGCAAGACGCCGCCGCCAGTGGTGCGCCATATCTGGGACGTGGTAAACCGAGGCCTCTGGCGCCGGGAATTCCGAAGGCGGGAAATCGCCCGCTGCTACCGGCACTATGAATGGACGCCCCGGAGTCTGAGCTGGTTCAATCGCCGCGCGGAAGGGTTCTGGATCACCGGGCAGGCGTTAATTACTTTCACCTGCTCCGGCCACTGCGGTCTTCGCAATCTCAATGGTACCGGTTTCTGGCGTATCATCCAAACGTTTCGGCGCGTCGATGTCCGACGCTTCCGCGAGCATTATCGCACCACCTGGATCGGCCACCTGAATCCCGTCTCCCGGAACAATCCGCAATTCCAGAACCGTTTTGCCGTCAGTCTCGATCACGTCGAGGTCGTCGTGCCGATGGAACCCGAGGATCCCGATCCCGCGACCCCTGGCATCAACGAGGCCGTGGTGATCGTCGACGAACTCGGCGAGCGCCATTTCCTCGGAGAGCCGGGCTTCCAACTCCTGCCCGACACGGCACAGAACCCGAACGGCTTCCAACTGATCACCACCGCCTTCACGTCCGACGACCTCCCGCCGGCTCCCGAACGCATTCAGGATCCTCCCATGCAGCCCGGCCCGGGCATGGCACAGATCGAGCCCGGAGTGGTGGTGGAATGGCTCGCCGACGACCAGGGCCACGTGCTCGCCAACGGCGGCGACGTCAACGGTGAACCGCGCGACATCCTGCGCCATCTAGGATGGCGGACACTGGGGCATGGTCGCTCCTCCGACCGCGGAGAATAATAACGAGTTGGGAATCCGATGGCCCGACGGGCTTGCCCCCGCGCTCTACTGCTGGGTGCTTGGACCCGACGGTGAAGTTCTCGGCGCTCAACCGGGCCAAGTGGTTGTAGGCCCTCCGCACATCGACGCCAACGGCGTTCCCCGGGGCGTCATCGGCGGGCCCTCTCCCATGGAACCCACGGTGCGCGAACTCGTCGAGCAACCTGATGAGGGTGGCGTCCTTGAAGTCTTCAACCCGGGATCCGAACCCTTCGAAGCCGTCCTCGTCGAGGCCGGAGCGCCCACACCCCAGGAACTTGCCGACCTCAATCAGCGGATCGCGGCGCAAATACCCGGTTTCGTTCCCCTTCAGCCGCCGTCCAGCCTTTGCATAAAGGGATTCAACGTTCGGCACTTCTGGAGCATCGACCGGAGGCTCGTCTATGATACTTGGACCCACCATTGGACAGGGTCGCTCCGCAACCATTTCTGGATGCGCACATGGGGCAGCCGCGTCTGGCTTTCCAAGGCGGCGATCTCTACCTTCCACTCCGCCCACCATCACCATGCGTTCGGACAACCGCCAGCCTGGCACAGCTACGACCGCACCCATGTCCGCTTCTTCCGCGTCTGCTATCGTATCGTCCGCAACGGACCCAACCGCTTCCGTTGGCAACTCGACCAGTTGCACATCGTTGTTCCTGTGAACGCGGAGGATCCCGAAGCCGGGCTCATGCTCCTCACCACCTCGACGAACGAGAATCTACTTCCGCCACCCGAGATCCTCACCGGTGAGAAGCCAGACGATCAACTCCCCTCCGATGCCGATGGCATGTTCGTGGAGAATCTGCCCGTGCCGGATCGTGTCGATATCCTCGCCGGCGGAGCTCGGGTCGGCGATCTG
>JAHEDC010000329.1 GCA_024641425.1 Verrucomicrobiales bacterium
CGGTCGCTTGAGCAAAGGCCAGATGGATTCGCTGTCTCCGTTGAGAAGGAGGAGCATCCCGGCACGGGCCCGGCGCAGGGCCATGGCGTCGCGTTCCTCCTGAGTGGCATCCGGGGAGGGATCTCCCTCCTCGGCCAAAAGGTGTGCGGCCGGCGACAGGGCGTTTCCGCCACAGGCTCGAAGTGCTTCCTCGAGGGGATGGAATTGAGTCGGCGTCGCCATGGTCGCCAGTTCGGAAAGGGCTTTGGCGTCCCCGGCATGGAACTGGCTGAGAAGGATGGCGGCTCCGAGTCCGGAGGGAGTCTCCCCCTCGTCGTCGAAGATCGCGCGGACGGGTCTCTGGAGCCGGAGGGCGATGGGTTGGAGCGTACGGGCCCAGCGAGCGGAGCCGACGGTGCCGGAGCCGCAGGCGAGGCGGGCGATTTCGGTGGTGATTTCGGCCCAGTTCGCGTCGGTCGGGAGGGCTCCCGCGAGCAAGGCGACGGCACACAGCCGGCTCTCCCGCGATTTCTCCGGGTCTCGTGCGATATCGCGGGCCCGTTTGGCGAGGTCTGCGGGAACGGACTGCGGAGCCCGGGTGATTCCCGCCTGGAGCGCGGTGGCCTGATAAGCGGAGGGGACACCACCCTTCTCCCCGAGCAGAAACTCGCAGAGGCGGGGAATTTCCGATTCGTCCTTCGAGGCGAGGGCGAGCGAGGCGTTGATCCGCGCCTGGAGCGGCATCGTTGCATCATCGAGGATTCCACGCAGTTCGCCGCGCAGGCGCGAGAGGTGGGGTGTGACTGCCGCGATCGCGTAGGGGGTCACCGCCTGGTCGGCCCCGACGAGCTGGGCCATTGCCGCCTGCGCGTCGGATCTCGCGGAAATTTCCCGCGCCACGAGCAAGGCGGCTGCGAGGATCAGGGCCCCCGCGACAGCGGCCATGGTGGCGGGATGACGTCGGGCGAATTTGTGCGCACGATAGGCGAGACCGGGCGGCCCTGCGAGGACCGGCATCCCGTCGGTGTAGCGTCCGATATCGTCGGCGAACGCGCGCGCGCTTTGATAGCGACGCTGGCGATCCTTGGCGAGCGCGCGCATCGTGATCCAGTCCAAATCTCCGCGAAGGCGTCGGGCGGAGATCGTCGGGGTCAGGTGCTCCGTCTTTCCCTCGGGCAGGTGCCCGGCTCCTTGCGTGAGCCGTGACGAGGGAGGAAGGGTGTCGGACTCGCGGATCATCCGGAGGGCGGCCGAGATGCCGACTTTACGCAGTTCGTCGATGGAAATAGGCGGACGGCCCGTGAGGAGTTCGTAGAGGACGGAACCCAGCGCGTAAACGTCCGAGCGGACGTCCGCATCGTGCCCGCCGGAATCCGCCTGTTCGGGACTCATGTAGGCGGGCGTGCCGATGATCTGGAAGGACAGGGTGAGGATCGTCTCCGTCTCCAGAAGGGGTTCCATCGCCTTCGCGATTCCGAAGTCGATGACCACCGGATGCGGCTCGCCATCCCGCTCGGTGATGAGGATGTTGCTTGGCTTGAGGTCGCGGTGGATGACGCCCCGCTGGTGTGCGTGCTCGACCGCGGAACAGACCTCGCGGAAGAGCGAGAGGATTTTAGGGAGGGGAAGGCGGGTCTCCTGGCAATAGCGGTTGATCGGTCGCCCGTCCACGACCTCCATGGCGAAATAGGGTTCGCCGGCCGCCGTTTCGCCCGCATCGTAGACGCGGCAGATCGAGGGATGGTCCATCCGAGCCAACGCCTGGCGTTCCAGCTCGAAGCGGGCCAGCAGGTGTTTGCCGCTGCCGATGCCCTTTTTGAGGACCTTGAGCGCGACGTGCCGCCGGATCGGCTTCGTTTGGAGAGCGAGGTAGACGGTGCCGAACCCCCCCTCCCCGAGGACCCGAATGACGCGATAGGGGCCGTAGTACTGGGTTTCTCCTTCCCTTCCCTCGTCCTGCGAGCTTCCCCCGAATTCCGTCACGGCATCTTCGCTGTCGGGGTCGAGGGCATTCCGCACGGCACAGTGCGGGCAGATCTTCCCTTCGGTGGGTCTCCCGCATTGCTGGCACGTTCCGCCGGTATCCGTGGTCATGGTTGTCGTGGGGTCCCGCATCTTGAACCCGCAAGGATACTAAGCGGAAAATCGCTGCCGATTACAGCAAAAATCTCTTTGCCCGGATCGCTACTGCGATACAGTGGGGAGTCCGGAGGGTTCGAGGCGACGGCTTCGGGCGAGCTGTAGCCATGTTTCCCAACACTCAATGGACCGAAGTGCATGGCGCGATGACGCCTGGTGGAACCATCGACCCCCGGCGGATCGAGGCGCTCTGCGCCTCGTATTACAAGCCCGTGGCCGCGTTCATCCGTTCGATTTGTCCGCAATGGGATGATGCCGAGGATCTCACCCAGGGCTTCATGGCGGGGTTGGCACAGGGAAAATACATCGCGCGCGCTGATCCGAAGGAAGGGCGCTTCCGATCCTTCCTCTGCCAGTGCGCGAGGAATTTCGCGCGATCCGAGTGGCGTCGTCGCGCCGCCATTGGTCGTGGGGGCGCCGCGGTGCATGTGCCCTTCGATGATGCGGTGCTGGAGGCCACGGCACAGCCGGCGGTCGAGGAATTCGACCGCGCCTGGGTAGGCGTCGTCGTGGAGCGGACGATGGACGCTCTCCGGAACGAGCACGAACGTCACGGGAACAAGGCGGATTTCAGCCTGCTTGTCGAGGGACTTGGATGGAGTGGAACGCTCCGCAAGGTGCCCGAACTGGCGGCTGAGTATGGAACGACCGCGAATGCCTTCACTACGGCGGTCTCCCGGCTGAAACGGCGGTTCAAGGAACAGATCCGTTCCGAGGTGCGCCGGGTGGTCGCCGACGACAAGGAAGTCGAGGCGGAGCTACGCTACTATTTGAGTCTCTTTCCCGATATCCAGAGTTAATCCGGAAGGAGCCCTCCCGAAGGGCCGGCGCCCCGGACCGCGCCCCCCGTGACACCGGTCGAGCCGGCGGTGTCTTTAAGGGGTTACGGTTTCGGATTCCGGCGTCAGCGTTCGGTGACACGCACGCGCCCGAAACCGCGCGCGGCGGAGGGCAGGGCCCAGAGGGTGGTAGCGGTTCCCGCTCCGTCGGTGGATTGCCCTGAAAAGGTTAGGCCGTCGCTTGTCCAGGTGCTAAGATCGGTGCTCCATTCCGCCGAGATCGTGACGGCATCGGCACCGATGAAGCTCTCGATGCGGAGGAGCGCGGTGTCTCCGCTGAGACTTATTCCAGGAGCGGAAGGGAGCGCGTAGGCGATCAGGTCGCCGCCGGTGTAGGGAATCGCATCCGAGGTGCCGGGATTCCCGCCGTTGGTCGCGCTAGGACGCCAGTTCGCTGCGACAGACGGATCGGGATTCGTTTCGGGCCGGATGAGGACGAGGCTCGGTCCGTTGCCGTCGGGCGCGGTCGGCCAGGGCGGATTATCATTGTAGGAGAAGTCCTTGATCGTGCTGCCGGTGGCGTCCTCCAGTTTGAGGCGATCGCTGCCGTTGTTGAGACGCGTGCCATTCCGGAACTGGGCGAAGTCCACCACGAGGCGCGCGCCGGGTGCGAGCAGGGTGCCGGGCGGAAAGATAAAATCGATACCGGCGGAAAAGCGGACGCCGGCAAGGTCGAGCGTCTCCGTAGTGCTGATGTTCATCACCTCGAGGAACTCGGCGTCCGGGGTGGGATCGGCCGGGTGGTACATGATCTCGCTGACGACGAGGTAAAGCTGGGCCGGCGAGGGATTGTAGGGCGTCATGTAGGTCGAGACCACGGCGTTCGCGGCGTCGGAGAGGACGAGAGTCTCGCCGAAATTCGAGAGGTGACCCGAATACGGGCCGACGACGAGACGTTCCTCGTTGCCGGTGGGGGAGGTCGTCCGGTTTCGGAAGGCGAGGGTGTCCGGGGAAAGGTAAAGGGTTCCGCCGCGCTCGATGACGGTGCCGGGAGGGAAGGTGAAATCGACGCCGCCGGTGAGCGTCCACCCCGAGATGTCGATCTCGGTCGTCTCGTTGTTGGTGAGAACAATGTATTCGTGATCCTGGTTTCCGGAGGCGGGGTTGTAGTCGGCCCCCGTGATGTCGATGTCCGGATTCGCGGGCTGCGCGGCCGGGATCAGGGTCGGATAGTTGTTGAAAAGGACGGTGCGGCGGCTGGCGAGGTAGCTGTTGACGGCCGAGACGTTGGTACTCAGCGGCGGGCTCGCGGGCGCGATGATCTCGGCGGCGCGGGTCTCGAAATAGCGCTCGGCAAGCGGGGTGGACGCCGGTTGGAGCAGGGTGTCCATCAGCGTGCGCACGCGGCGGAGGTAGAGCCGCTGGGTCGTCGTCTCGTTGAAAACGACATTCAACAGCACGTTCCACTGGTTGGCGTTCTGCTTGGCATGCGCCTGATCGCCGAAGAAGGGATGGGGCAGCCAGGTGCCGCCGTCGCCGACAATGCCGAAGGTGTAGTCCTTGTCCCAGGGAAAGATCCGCCAGCGCTGGTCGCCGTGGGCGTCCTGGTAGATGTAGAAATTCTTCCGGAGATCGTCCGCGTCCTGCGTGATCGAACGGACGGCGAGGTAGTTCATGACCTGCGGCATGTCGAGGTTGTCGATGACGTAGCGCCGACGCGCGTTGCTCGTCGCCTGGTTCAGGCCTGCGACGAGGCTCTCGATGGACGTGAAGTCCAAGGGGTCGCCGGTTTTCTTCTCGATGCCGGTGATGGTGTCGAAGAAGACCGGGTTCAGGTTCGAGCGCTGCACCATCTTGTAGAGTTCGCCCTCGGGGTCGTAGCCGTTCCGTTTGAGGAAATCATCGTCGACCTGTTCGATGAAGACCCCGACGCGGTCGGTGCCGCCATTGATCCGCATGAGCCAGAGCGCGCTGTGGCAGCCGGCGTTTCCGGCCGTGCGGTAGCTTTCGAAGGCGAGGGTCTGCCGAACGTAGGTCGGGTCGGCGCCGTTGCCGTTCAGGTTGATCTCCCTCACCGAGGACAGGACCTCGTTGATGTAGAAGTCATCGCCCTTGTTGAAGTCGAACTTCTGCGAGACCGAGGCATTGGTCGCGCCGCCGCGCTGGCGCACGAAAACATTGTCGTAGAAGCGCCCGGCGAAGAAGACCGAGGCCCGGGCGCCGCTGCGGGTGTGGCTGGCCGACGGGTTCTGGGTAAACCACTGGAAGAGGGGCAGGCCGGTTGTCACGGCGGGATCGGAGACAACCGTGCCGAAGTATTCCGGCGACTGGTTGCTGCCCGTGTTGTCGAGGAAGGCGGGAGCGCGCGCATTGTTCGCGCCCGTATCGTCCGCCGTCACCCGCCAGCGCACCATGTCGCCGGCGACGTAGGCGGAGGAAGGGATGGTCGCGGTGTAAACGCCGTCTCCGGGCGCGAGGTCGGGCGCGATGCCGTCGTCGCGCATGGCGGCGGAAACCTCGGCACCGTAGTCGGCGCGGTAGCGCAGGGTGACGCCGGCGACCGCCGCGAGGCGGGGGGCGACGCTGGCGGTGACGGTGAGGTTCTGGCCCGGCGCGGGTTGGGCGGGCGTGTGCCGGACGTCGGTGATCTCCGGCCCCGGAATCGCCGAGCCCCCGGTGTTCGGTGCCCCCGGCGTGGCGGTGGCGAGATAACCCGTTGAAATAGGGCCGCTGCCGGAGAGCGAGACCGAAAGCGCGGGATCGATGACGAAATCCGAGCTGCCGCTTGTGACGTTCAGCCCCTGGAGGGCGAGCACATTCGGGCCATTCGCGAGGGCGTTGAGGAAGGCGGTGGCATCGATCGTTTCCAGCACGAGCGGCTCCGGAGCGTTCGCGGTCGCGTTGCTATTCCAGACGGGAGCCGAGGGGGCGCTGCGGGAGGCGATCTCGACTCCGTTGAGGTAGGCGACAAAGCCGTCGTCGTAGCGGACCGCAAAGCTCATCGCGGTCACGGCGGACTTGTCAGCGATGGAGAAGGGGATGCGGATGTAGATCGACGCGTTCTTTCCGCGCATGATCGCGTCCACGTTGATATCGATCCACGGGAGGTAGTCGGGTTGGTTGTCATAGCCGACTCCCGTGCCGGTGCCATCGGTAAACCAGCTGGCGTCGGGAACGAAAGAGGGAAACGTCCACGTCGCTCCGAGGGCCCCGCTGGCGGGAACGTGGACAGCGGCGTCGGAGCCGGCGATGGCGTCCACCGTGCTGCCGCCGCTCTGGAAGGTGCCGTAGGCGATGTCCGTGAACTGCGGCGGAAAGGCGGGGGCGAAGGCGCTGACGACCGTGCTCCCGTCCGGACGGACGAGGGCGAGGTATTCGCCGCTGGCCGAGAGCCGGAAATTCGCGTGGAGGGAGCCGCCTCCATCGACGTAGTCGTCGGTGTTCTGGCCGGAGGCGAAGACGACGAGGAAGGCATTTTCAGCGAGGGTCGTGCCGGCAGGAAACGCCCATTTGGTGGGGTTCCCGGCGCTGTCGGTAAGGAACCATCCCGAAAGATCGGCCGCTCCAGGCCCGGCGTTGTAGATCTCGATCCAGTCGTTCGGGTTGCCGTCGCCGTCGTCGAGGCTCGTCGCGTTGGCGGCCATGAACTCGTTGATCCGCACCCCGGAACCGGGCACGGCGTCTCCGACGGTGGCGCTGAGGTTGACGTTGGCCACCGGGGCCAGGGCATCGTTGGTCTCAATCCGCAACACGGCACCGTAGCTGCCGTCGCCGGACAGGGGGTTGAATTCCAGCGCGATCTGCCCTGCCGAAAGCGGAGCCAGCGAGGCGGGAAACGACGTGACTGAGAAACTCCCCGCGCCGGGGCCACTGAGGGTGACGGCGGAAAGCGAGAGGTGCTGCCCGGCACCCGCGTTCGCGATCGCGAGATTCGCGGCCTGCGAACCCGCTCCGGAGGGGAAGTTTCCGAAATTCATCGAGGGCGCGACCGAGAGCCGCGGATCGTGGAGGAAGCCGGTCATCGCCACCGTCACCATCGGCGTCGCCGCGTCGTTGCTGGCGACGACAAGGTTCGCGCTGATCGCTCCCGTGAGGCCGGTCGGGTTGAAACTGAGTTCGATCAGGTCGCTGCTGCCGGGGGCGATGCTCGGCGGCACCGTGACCGGGCTGAACGCAGCCGCATGCGTGCCCGTGAAGGTGACTCCACCGAGGGTGAGCGTCTGGGCGGCGCCGAGGTTCCCGACGGGTACGGCGATGCTTTGAACCGACCCGTCGAGTTCGAGGGCGAGACTCGACGGGAGATCGATGTTCGGATCGTTCGGCGGCACCGCATCCTCGAACGCGACCTCGCCCAGACCGACGCGGTCGCCGCCGGGCGGGTTGATTCCAAAGAAATTGTCCGTCGGCCGCAGCTCGACATAGCGGGCGTTCACGGTCTGGGAGAAGGTGAAACTCTGGCGGAGCGACTGACTTTGAACAGGGTTGAAAGCGGGGTTGTAGGGAATGGACCCGCCGAAGCCGGACGTTCCCTCGGCGCTGGTGGCGAAGCGCAACGTGAAGGCGCGCGCCCCGTTCGCGTTCGTATCGGCGTATCCCCACACGCTGATCTCGGTGAGGGTCCGGTTCTGTCCGAGGTCGAAGACCAGGCGCGGGCCAGGGGTGGGGAG
>JAHEDC010000017.1 GCA_024641425.1 Verrucomicrobiales bacterium
CCAGCTCGTGAAGCTCCTCGAGGAGGCTCTGGGATTCGGCCTCCTCGGCCTTGTCGAAATAGACGCCAACGAGCAGGGCTCGTTGCACCATGTTGGGTTTCTCGCGGACTTCGAACATGCAGGATTTCTTCGGGAAAAAACCAGTATAGCCGTCACTTCGCCGGATTGCGAGCATCGCCGCCAAGTGCTACAGGTGCGGCATGAAACAGCCGCCGCCCAACGACGATCCCTTCGGAGTGAAAATGCTCAGTGGTAAAGTCATCTGGGTCATTGCCGACGACGTCGATTGTGTGGACGGTGCCCTCCTTTTTTACAGCGGGGAAGGCGACGACGAGAAGGTGGTGGCGGGTTTCAACCTCGACAAGGTCGAGCATTTCGGAAAACCCGACGCCTTCCGGACTCCGGCGCAGCCGTCGTGACTGCCTCTGGTATGGATCAGCGCAATCCGGAGCCCCCGCACATCGAGACGCGGGAGGAAGTGATGTTCTACGATACCGACTTGGGAGCGGTCGTGCACAACATCGCTTACTTGCGCTTCATCGAGAAGGCGCGGACGAAGCTCGCGGAAAGGCTCGGCATGATGCTCCGCGATATGGCGGAGACCGGCGTTTTCCCGGTCGTCGTCCGCACCGAGATCGACTATCGCAAACCCGCCCGCCTCGGCGACGAGCTCGCCATCCGCGGCTGGCTCGCCGAAGTCGAGCGCGCCCGCTTCTGGGTTGCCTTCGAGATTGTCCGCGAATTCGACGGGGCGCTTCTCGTCACCTCGCGCCAATCCCTCGCCCTCGTGCGGATGCCCGCAGGGAAGGTGCTGCGCCTGCCTGGGGGATTCGGCGAGGCGTTGAAAGAGTGAGCCCGGAGTGGCTGGCGGGCCGGCCAAGGGTTCGGATGAATCCGGATAAATCGCAGGCGCGCCGTAACAGGCCCAGAGGAAGCGGGCCGGAAAGCTTGAACGAGATGGAAACCATCCTTCAAGAATTCCACCGTGAAACGACGATCCTTCCTGTCCACCCCTGGCGATGGCCATGGGGACTCGCGGGAGACCGCGACCCTCGTCCCGGGCCCGGACATTCACGGCGTGTTTGATACCGTGAGCGATGTCGACTGGTTCCGCTTGAGCGTCTCCGAGGCGGGGCCGCTCTGGATCTATGCGACGGGCAACACCGACAGCCATGGCGCCCCCGGCAACGATTCCGGCAATGGCATCGGAGGGGACAGCAACGACGATGACGATGGCAGTGCCTATGACTTCCCCATTTCCCTGCAGCTCCAACCCGGAACCTATTCCCTTTCCAGCGTTGAGGGGGGAACGGGCAACTTCACCGGAAGGAACACACTGAGCCTCCGCCGGAAGGAACACGCCGCGGCGGTCACGGTGCCGGCCGTGGCCACGGAGAAAACGCCACAACCGGAGCAGACGAAGGCAAGGACAAAAAGTCCCCCGCTCAGGAAAATGACAAACAGCAATCCGACATTCCCAAGCGTTATGGAAAGGAAGGTTCCCATAAGAATGCTTTCTCGAAAAGAAAGAAGTCACGCGGAAGGCCTTCCCCATTCAAACGCGTTGTTTCTGCGACCGCCCGGCGGGGCATTTCCTGCCCGATCTCGATCCATTGGGAAACCCGCAGTTCATGGTCGCTTGGCGGGACTGCGCCGGGCCGGACGGCGCCTCGCCGCGAGGCAGCGGTTTCGGCTATCGCTGCTTCTCCCTCGGATCCCCCGACACCGACGGCGACGGGCAGGTCGTCGGCGCCGAGGGCGCCTCCGGCTATGATCCGCTCGACCCCACGAGCCAGTTCGTGCTGGACATCGGATCGGTCGATCTGGGCCTCAACACCATCACTTTCCAGATTCCGAACTCCAACCCCGGCAAGACCTACAGCCTGATCAAGTCCGTCGACGACTTCCGGAGTTTTGACCCCGTTCCCGGACAGCAGAATTTCCCAGGAAACGGCGGCAACCTCACTTCCACCGACAATTTGCCGGCCGGCTCTGTGGCGGCCTGGAAGGCCTCGGTTCCGCAAGGCGGGGACACTTGCGCAAGGGCACGCCGCTCCGGCCCGGCCCGGGTTGCGCGCACGGCATTCGGGCCGGAGTCCGCTTGCCGGGGAGCGACAAGTTCCGCCCTTTTTCAAAAAATCTCCATTGCGGTTCCGGCGGTTTTTTGATAGAACGCCTCCGATTTCAAGAGAAAAGCGGCTTTTTCCGCGCCCGATTTCTGCTCCGCAAACGACAACCTGCTCCCGCCCAATGAAACTTTTCCTGACCACCGCCTCCCTTCTCGGCTTCGCCGCCCTTTTGGGCGATTCCGTCCAGGCCGCTGCCATTCTCACTCCCGGCTCCGCCATCGTAGGCGGCCAGCGTGTCTCCACGAACTTCGTCCAAGGCGTCGTCGGCACGACCGGCGGGGTAAACAACTGGCCGGCTGGCGAGCCACCGGCGAACGCCATCGACGGCCTGTCGAACACGGGCACGGCTTCGAGCAAGTACCTCAACTTCGCCCGCACGAACACCGGCTTCATCGTGACGCCGACGCTGGGTTCCTCCATCGTGACCTCGATCACCCTCTACACCGCGAACGACTCGGAGAACCGCGATCCCGCCAGCTATGAACTCTGGGGCACCAACTCCATCGTGGGCGGCGGCACCACCCCCATGGCGACCTTCACCCTCATCTCCAGCGGAGGCCTCGCCCTCCCTGCGGGTCGAAATGGAGCGGTCAACGGCACCAACGACCTGGACGACTTCCAGACCGTCGCCTTCGCGAACACCACCGCCTACTCCAGCTACCTTCTCCTGTTTCCGACGGTGAAGGACATCGGCAGCACCGCGAACAGCATGCAGATCGCCGAAGTCCAGTTCGACGGCGTCCTCGTTCCCGAGCCCACCGCCGGCCTCCTCGCCCTCTTCGCTGGCCTTCCCCTCGTCCTGATCCGCCGTCGGCGGTAAGGGGAACGCCGAGCGCGGAAACGGCCGCGCGCCGACGCGGAAAACGCGCCGGAATCCCCGCTTCCCGGCGGGGGAGGAAGCCCTGTCTCGCTGGGGAGCCGCGGCGTGCCTGGCCTTCCATTCCTCGGCGGCGAACCTGGGGGGCAGTAGAATCGGGGAATTCCAAGGACGCCCTTTCACCCCCCTCTTTCGCCTATCGCTGCTTTCTCAACCCCTGGCTTGCTGTGGCCAAGAATCCTCCGGGTTCAGGAAACACCTCGCATAAGTCCGTGCCATTCGGGCGTGCCCCGTCGCTTTCGGGGACTGAGACGCGCTATCCGGGCCCGTTGGGCCGGACACCTGGACGCCGTTGTCCTCCGAAAGCGGCGGACGGTATACAGACCGGAGACAAAGTGGACACATTCGTGGCGGTTCAACTTGGAATGAGGCCAAGGATTCCGGTTTTCCGGTTGATGATTCCGTGGATCAGGCGAACCTTCCGCCCTATCGTTCCCTCGCCCCAAGGGAGAGGCCGCCGCGTGGAAGAATCCATCCTGAATCCCCGCCGACGGAAACAATCACCCTCGACTTCGTATGTTTGTGTTGTTGGGACACGAAGAATGACTAAGCTGCTCAGAGTCGTCCGTCGCCCTTGGAATTTGGTGCCCATTTTGATATTGGGTTGCTGGATCACGAGCTTCTTCGGTCCCGTCTCAATGCTCATCCTGCCTGCGCTGATCATGGGCGCGGTGGTGACAGTCGCCCGTAAGGCCTGGCTCGCCTTCGGCTGCTTGCTGGCCCTCAATCCGCTGGGGTTCCACTTTGCAGGAGGCGTGGTGGACTACTTTCGGGGCGCGCCTTCCCTTTGGTTTACCGGTCTTCCCAGGATCGAGTCGTTCAACCTTGATCGCACGAGCCGTTGCTTTCGTGCAGGGGGAGGTTGTCTTGTCTTCGGAAACGAGTGGGTTTCCCTCTGTCCTCACAACGCCGCACTTCGGCTCACGGCGTTGGTATTCGGTCCGCCCACAAAATCGTACGATGGGCCGTACCCGACAGAAGAAGAAGCTAAGGCCCTCACGACCGGCGCGACTGCCACTCCACTGAGAGTCCTGCAGGAGGGCAACGTGACGGTGGACGGCCAAACGATCTTCCTAGGTATCGAATTGATCACCCAGATAGTTGAGGGTCTCCAGTTGTCATCCCTTCGGCCTCCTGATCGGAGCTTGTGCAATTCTCCTGTCCAAGCTACCCTCCATCAGGAAAGGTGCCTCCTTTTGCGACTTTCGGAAGAGGACACTTTTTCAAGCGGAAGTGCCGACAGGGCCAAGGACATTCTGGTTTTCCTGGACATGAAGACCAAGAGACCATTTGCTTATTTCAGGATCAAAGGCAGCATCTTTCCCCGATTTCCGCCCGCCGGGTATTTGCCCGAGAGAGACTTGTCATGAGCCCGGACGGAAAGTCGATGCGCGTGGTCGTCACGCCACCCACTCGGCGGCTTCGGCGAGGGTGATGAGTTCCTTGAGGCGGGTGTTTTCTGGCTTCTGGAGTTTGGGGTCGTTCCCGATGATGCCTCTTGCCAAGTCGCGGGCCTGTTGAACGAGGGTGGATTCGGTAATGAGGTCGCCGAGACGGAGGCCGGCGAGGCCGCTCTGGGCGGTACCCAATAGTTCGCCGGGGCCGCGGAGTTTGAGGTCTTCCTCGGCGATGCGGAAGCCGTCGGTGCTTTGCTCGAGGATGCGGAGGCGGGCGATGGCGTCGGTGTTCTTCGGGTCGCACATCAGGATGCAGTACGACTTGTGCTCGCCGCGCCCGATGCGGCCGCGGAGCTGGTGGAGCTGGGCGAGTCCGAAGCGCTCGGCGTTGTAGACGAGCATGAGGGTGGCATTCGGGACATCGACGCCGACCTCGATGACGGTGGTGGCGACGAGGACGTCGGTCTTGCCGGAACGGAAGTCCCGCATGATGGCTTCCTTTTCCTCGGCCCCGACCTTGCCGTGGAGGAGGTCGCAGACGCGGGGGCTGAGCCGCTGCGCCCATTCCTCGAACCCGGCTCCGGCGGAAAGGGCCTTCAGCTTCTCGGATTCCTCGACGAGGGGGTAGACGATGTAGGCCTGGCGGCCCTGGTCGAGGTGCTCGATGAGGAATTTCGCGGCCTCGGGGGTCTTCTTCGGGTCGCGGATGGCAGTGATGATCTTGCCGCGGCCGGCGGGGAGTTCGTCGAGGACGGAGACGTCGAGATCGCCGTAGACGGTCAGGGTGAGGGTGCGGGGGATCGGCGTCGCGGTCATGACGAGGACGTCGGGAACGAGGCCGCGGGAGACGAGGCGGGCGCGCTGCTCGACTCCGAACTTGTGTTGCTCGTCGACGATGAGGAGGCCGAGGTTGTCGAAGTCGACCTTCCCGTGAAGGAGGGCGTGGGTGCCGATGAGGATCTGCGGGGGCTCGGCGGCTTCGGAATCGGTGCCGTCCTCGTGGCGGGAGCCGGTGCGGAGGGCGACGCGGAGGCCAAGCGGCTGGAGCCAGCGCTTGAAGACGAGGGAGTGTTGCTCGGCGAGGATCTGGGTGGGGGCCATAAGGGCGGCCTGGCAGCCGGACTCGACGGCGAGGAGCATGGCGGCGAGGGCGACGAAAGTCTTTCCGGAGCCGACATCGCCCTGGAGGAGGCGGTTCATGGGGCGCGTGGATTTGAGGTCGGCGCGGATCTCGCGGATGGCGCGTTTCTGCGCGCCGGTGAGGTCGAAGGGAAGGCTCTTGGCGAAGTCCTGGAGCAGGGCGCCCTTGCCGGCGTGGCTCGCGCCGGGCAAGGCGAAGTGGTGGGTGCGGCGGAGGGCGACGTTGAGCTGGAGGGCGAAGAATTCCTCGAAGGCGAGGTAGCGCCGGGCTTGCTCGAGGGCGTCGAAGTCGGCGGGGAAATGGATCGCGCGGAGGGCCTCGCCGCGCGTGAGGCCGTGGAAGCCGGCGGCTTCGGAATCGAAGTAGGCGGGAACGGAGGCGGTGTCGAGGGCGGTGGCGAAGCGGTGGAGGAGGCGGCGCAGGGTGCGCTGGGCGACGCCGTCGCGGAGGGGATAGACGGGAGTGATGCGACCGAGGTGGATGGAGGCCTCGTCTTCGGCGTCGGGTTCGAGGACCTCGTATTCGGGGTGGTCAATGGCGAGGCGCTTGCCGCTTTCCTTGATCCGACCGTAGACGATGAGTTCCTGGTCGACGGCGATGAGCTTGTGGATGAAGGGGAGGTTGAACCAGCGGCAGACGACGGGATTGCTCAGCGGGCCGCCGCTCACGTCCTCGAGAGTGGCCTCGAAGAAGCGCTGCTTCCCGAAGCGGCGGAGGGCGGTGTCGGAGACTTTGCCCCGGAGGCAGATGGCGGTCTCGGTCGGGGCGTTGGGAAAGGTGTCGAAGCGGGTGCGGTCCTCGTAGCGGCGGGGGTAATGGAGGAGGAGTTCGGCGACGGTGGTGTAACCGAGTTTGGCGAGGGCCTTCTTCGCGTGCGGACTGAGGGCGTCGAGAGTGGCGAACTCGGTGCCGAGGGTGCAGGTTTCGAGGGGCGGGAGCGGGGGCATGGGCCTGGCGGCTAGGGCTGGGTTATGCGTTGTTGGTTAATTGGGGAGGGGATTTCACCGCTAAGGACACGAAGAACGCGAGTGGAGCGCTAAGGGAAGAGGAAAGTAACAGGAGGCAGGGGACAAGTGGCAAGGAAGGTAGAGGTGGGAAAGCGGGGATGAGGGTGGGTTTTTAGCCGGGCGCTTCGCGTAGCGGCGTGGAGAGGTTTAGGGTGAGGGATGCGTCGCCCGGGGTGGCGTGCAACCTTGCGTTTGATTTGGCAAATGGGCAACCGGAGCGGATTGCCCTACTGCATTTCCCTCTTCCTTTCCTGCCACTTGTTCGCCCTGCTCCTTCCCCGTCTCGCGGATCCGTCCGGAAACCGCTCCTCTGAGAGTTGAAGGGTTTCTTTGGCTCTACAATCCGCAGGCCGAAATCCGGTCATTCCCATCCTTCCGCAATCTCGCGGTATAGCCAGGCGCGGGCGGCCGCCCATTGCCGATCTACGGTGCGCGGCGGCTGTATCGGGCACGGTCATACCGACGAAGTAGTGAAGCTTCACGACCTTCGCCAGTTCAGGATCCAGCGCGGTGAGTTTTGTCAGGGCTTCGTCCACGGCGAGGATTTCTACGGGTTCGGCGGCGGCACCCACTTTGGACTCCTCCCAAGTGGTCCGGGCCATGTCGCCTCCCCGTTTCAAGCTTTGTGTTCGGCGGGCGCGATCGATCAGAATCCAACGCATCGCCTCGGCGGCGGCGGCGAAAAAATGGCCCCTGCTGTCCCAGCGGGCGGAATCCGATTCTTCGGAACCGACAAGCCTCAAGTAGGCTTCATGAACCAGGGCCGTCGCTTGAAGCGTCTGATTGGGCTGTTGGCCCGCCATGCGATATGCCGCCAGTCGCCGCAATTCCTCATAGACGTGCGGGAGAATCTTCTAACCTTGCGGATTCGCGGCGAGGAATGTCTTGATCAGACAGCTTGAACATCTACGCTAAATGGATGAGCACCACTTCGCGACGACTCTTTCTCCAGGGGACTAGCCTGGCCACCTTTAGTGCCGCCCTCGGTTTGCCCATCCCGTTCGGCCGCAACCTGCCGCTGGGTCTCACACCGGTGGCGCTCGGCGCCGATCCGGTCTTGGAAACGATTCCCGGCAAACGCGGCGTGCGCGTCATGAGCGACCGCCCGATCAACTGTGAAACGCCGGTGACCCTGCTCGATGACGACCTCACCCCGAACCACCTTCACTTCGTCCGCAACAACGGGCACATGCCGGCGCGCGCCGAAAGTGGGGAGCTGACCGGCTGGTCCCTGACCATCGACGGCGAAGTCGCCAAGCCGTTGACGCTGTCGCTCGATGAGGTGAGGAAATATCCCACGGTCGAGCGGGCGCTGGTCGTCGAATGCGCCGGGAACGGACGGGCCGGCTACAACCCACCCGCCAGCGGCAACCAGTGGACGCTGGGCGGGGTTGGCTGCGCGCTCTACAAAGGCGTGCGCCTGCGCGATGTACTCAAGGACGCGGGCGTCAAGTCCACCGCGGTTTACATCGGATACTATGGCGAAGACCCGCACCTGAGCGGTGACCCGACGAAAGAATCGATCTCGCGCGGCGTGCCCATCGCCAAGGCGCTTGACGAGAACACCCTGTTGGTTTGGGAGATGAACGGCGAGCCCTTGCCGGCGTTGCATGGCTTTCCACTGCGCCTCCTCTGCCCCGGCTGGCCGGGTTCCACTTCCGGCAAATGGTTGACCCGTATCTGGGTGCGCGACCAGATCCACGACGGCACCAAGATGACCGGCGACGCCTATCGTCTTCCCCTTCATCCCGTGCCGCCTGGCACCGAGGTGCCGGACGATCAGATGGGCATCATCGAAGAACTGCCGGTCAAATCGATCATTACATCGCCGGGCACAGGCATTGAACATGCCGTGGCTGACGCCCTCGCGTTGCGGGGACATGCGTGGAGCGGCTTCGGGGACGTCCGCGAAATGCATGTCAGCATCGACTTCGGTCAAACGTGGATCAAAACGACCTTGCAGAAGCCGCGGAACAAATACGCGTGGCAACGGTGGACGGAGGAAGTGAAATTCCCGACCACAGGGTATTACGAGGTGTGGGCGCGGGCGACGGACGAAGCGGGGCACATGCAGCCCATGGTGGTGCCCGGCTGGAATCCCAAGGGCTATTGCAACAACGCCATGCAACGCATCGCCATCAAAGCCGTTTGAGCGCGCCATGAAAACTCCTCGCCCCACCCGCCGGTTCCTCCGTGCGACCACCCTCATCGGAGCGCTTGCCCTGTGCCTTGGCGCGGGCCTGCGCAGCGGCGCGGAACCCGCCGATCCATCCGCTCCCGATTCGGTCGAACAGGCTTTCGGGTTGAAACCCGGGCCCGGTCGCGAACTCGTGCTCGCCAACTGTCTGCCCTGCCACTCCACCGCGATCGTGGCGGCCAATCATCTCAAGCGCGAACGCTGGTCCGAACTCGTCACCCAGATGCAGGCCAAAAACGGCATGCGCCCGATCGACGATGCCACCCGCGACAAAATCCTCGATTATCTGGAGGCGGCCCAACGCCCTGAGGACGCAGGACTGAACGCCGGCAAACAAACGCCCTGGGCTGCCCCACTTTATCCGACCAACCCCATTTGGTAATCCGCGCCTGATGTCTGATCGGTCGGCGGATCGCTCAGTGCGCCTTGAGGTGGCGGTCGAAGAACTCCAGCATCGCGGCGTCTGCCTTTTCCGCATCCGCCCCACCGAATCCGTGTCCGGCCCCCGGCATGGTGAGGAGTTCGACCTCCACTTGGGCGGCCCGTAGTTTTTCCACCATCCATCCGGCCTGCTCGTAATTGACATACTTGTCCTCGGTGCCGTGGATAATCAGCGTCGGCGCGGCATGGGGCGTGACCCAATACAGTGGGCTCCCGTGGACATGTTCCCTGAGCTTGGTCTCGAGGTCGCCGCCGAAGAAGAGCGGCAGCACCTCGGCGGCGTCCACGCTCTTGCCGTAGGATTTTGTGAGATCGCTCGGGCCGTAGAAGTTTACAACACACGCCACATCGCTCGACTGGTCGAGGTTTTCGCCGATCTCGAATTCCTTCACTCCCCTGGTCACGCCGAGGAATTGCGCGAGGTGCCCGCCCGCCGAGCCGCCGGTGACCCCGATCCGCTGCGGGTCGATTCCAAGCCTGCCCGCATGGGCGCGCAGCCATCGCACGGCCGCCTTGCAGTCGATGACTGCCGCAGGGTACTCGAAGGCTGGAGCCAGTCGGTAGGTCACGGTGGCGGCGACATATCCCTGCCCGGCCAGCTTCACGCAGAGCTCATCATAGCCCTCGCGCGTGCCGGCGCGGAATCCACCACCGTGGATGCAGAGGATCGCCGGGAGCGCTCCGGACGCCGCTTTCGGGCGCGCGATGTCCAACTGCAAATGCTGATCGGCGGCGTTCGAGAATTCCGCTCCCTTCTCGAAGACGACGTCATCCGGAATCGTCAGGGCGCTCGCCCGGGTGGTGGCCGACAGGGACAAACCCGTGAGGAACACGAGGAGGACGCGCAGATTGATTTTCATAGGCAGGGAAAGTAGACCATCGATTGTCCCGAAGGGGAACCACAATCTCGCTGCTCCGACGGCGCGATGCCCTGGCTGCGATACCCTCGCGGTCAGATAGGATTGGTGCTGACTTCATTCGGCGGCATGTTCGGAAAACCTGAGTTCGCGCAATCAAGTAAACGAAGACAATCAAGATCATTCCCTCGGGCCTGGCGTTGATCCCGGCGGATGCGGTGGCATGGTGAGGGCGCATGTCTTCGACCCGCTCAACCCCAGCGCCTCCGCCTCCCGGATCGCCCGCCCGCCAGCGCTATCTGCTCGGTCGGCTGTTTCGGCTGACGGGCCGTTACTGGGCCCGGAGTCTCGGACTGGTCGGACTACAGATGGCCTTACTGGCGCTCAGCCTGGCCGGTTTGGGCGGCGTCGGAGTGGCGATCGACTTTCTCCGGGAACAGGTTCAGCCCGGCACCGCGGTCGCGCACTTTCCCTTCGGCTGGCGTCCGAATGAAAGCTGGCAACCGCGGTCGGTGCTGCTTTTGCTCGGTGGATGGATCTTCGGTGCGGCGGGCTTGCGATCGGTGCTGGCTTATTTCACCGCGACCAGTCTCAACCGGCTGGGGCAGGGGCATATCGTGGTGGAACTCCGCTCCGCCCTTTACGCGAAGATGCAGCGGATGAGCTTCCGCTTTTTCGACGCGAACGCGACGGGTTCGCTGATCAATCGCGTCACCGGCGACACCCAATCGGTGCGGCTCTTCATTGACGGCGTGGCCATTCAGACTCTCAACGTGATGCTGGCGACCGCCTTCTATCTCGCCTGCCTGATGCGCATTCACACGGGCCTCGCCCTGGCCTGTCTCGCCTCCATGCCCCTGCTCTGGGTGGTGGTCGTCCTCTTCGCCCGATGGTTGCGGCGAGACTACGAGATCGGCCGGCTCAAAGTAGACGGGTTCGTGCGGACCTTCGAGGAATTGGCCCGTGGAATGGGCGTGCTGAAAAGCTTCGGGATCGAGCCGTGGGCCGAGCGACGCTTCGCCGAGGCCAACGCGGCGGTTCGCGATCAAAAGCAGTCCGTCTTTCGAAAGCTCACCATTCTGCATCCGCTGGTATCGTTCCTGAACCAGATGAGCATGGCGGTATTGTTGGGATACGGTGGCTGGCTGGCGATTCGCAGTGAGATCGCCATCGGCACGGGATTGATCATTTTCGCGGGCATCCTGCAACAACTCGCGGCCCAGGTGAATGCGGTGAGCAACATCGCCGACAGTCTTCAGCAGACCCTGACCGGAGCCGACCGAGTCTACGAAATCCTCGACGCAACCCCCGAGATCGACGACCGGCCGGACGCGGCTCCGTTGGAGCGGGCCCGGGGCGAGGTCGTTTTTGAGTCGGTGTCGTTTCGATTTCAGCCGGAGGACACGGTGCTGCGCGACATCTCCCTGACCGTCCGGGCGGGGGAAAGGATCGCCATTGTCGGCCCGACCGGAGCGGGGAAAACCGCGCTCATTCAGCTGATCCCGCGGTTTTACGATCCCGATGCGGGCCGGATCCAACTGGATGGGCGCGATCTGCGCGACTGGCGCCTCGACGACGTGCGGCGCCAGGTGGGTTTGGTCTTCCAGGAGAGTTTTTTGTTCAGCGCCACCGTGGCGGCGAATATTTCCTTCGGAAATCCCGACGCCACCCGGGAAGACATCGAGCGCGCCGCCCGGCTCGCGTCGGCCCACGAATTCATCGAGGGCCTGCCCAAAGGTTACGACACCCTGCTCCACGAGAATGGTGCCAATCTTTCCGGCGGCCAACGCCAGCGCCTCGCCCTCGCCCGGGCCATTCTCCTCAATCCGGCGATCCTGATCCTGGATGACCCGACCGCGGCGGTCGATGCCGGCACCGAGCACGAGATTCTTGCCGCCATGGACCGGGTGATGGCCGGACGGACCACTTTCATCGTGGCGCACCGCTTCAGCACCGTGCGGCGGGCGGATCGCATCATCGTGCTCGACGGCGGGGTCGTGCAAGCGATCGGCACCCACGAGGAACTGGCCGGTCGGCCGGGTTATTATCGCGAGGCGATCCTGGCGGAGCGCGGTCTCGACGGAGAGGGGGTGGCGGCGTGAAGAAATCGCACCGGGAAGCTCCCGCGCCCAGACCGATCGCCGGGGTGAAAGTGGCGGGCGTCGTCGATCACGACGTTTTGCAGCGCCTTCGCATTCAGCGCGGCGAAGAGGAAGATCGCGATCAGGCGCCGCTCTCGTTCGGCCTGATTCGGCGGCTGTTTCGATTTACCCGTCCCTACCGGAAAAAAATGATCGGGCTTTTCATGACGGTCGGCGCCCGGGCCATTCAGTTGCCGGTGATGGCGTGGGCGGCGGGCGCGGTCATCAATGGACCGGTCGCCCGGGGCGATCTTGCGGCGCTCTGGTGGTGGGTCGCCGGGTTTGTCGGGTTTGCGGCATTCACCGAGCTGACTTTTCGCTATCGGATCAAGTGGGCGTTGGAAATCGGCGAGGCGGTGATCCACGATCTCCGGGGAGCGCTTTTTCGCCACTGGCTTACGTTGCCGATGGGTTACTTCAACCGTCATCCCGTGGGCCGTCTCATCAGTCGGCTCACCGGCGATGCGGAGAACGTGCGCGTCGGGGTGCAGAATGTCCTTTTCGTCAGCCTGGTGCAGGTGGGTCAAATGGCTGGCTGCGCGGTGTTCATGGCGTGGGAGGATTGGCGGTTGTTCCTGGTGGTGCTGGGAATCGCTCCGGTGGTTTACGGGCTGAATCGCTTTTTCCGCCGCCGACTCAGTGCCGCCTATCGGAGCCAGAGCGGCAGTTTCAGCCGAATTACCGCGACCATGGCGGAGAGCGTCAGCGGCATCCGGGTGACCCAGAGCTTCGGGCGGGAGAGGGTCAACGCCGGCCTGTTCCGCGCTCTGGTTGAGGATCACGCCCGTTACAATTATGTCGCCGCCCGCACCAGCGGAACGTTTCTGCCCTTGCTGGAACTCAACGGCCAGCTTTTCATGGCCCTACTGGTCATTATCGGCGGAGGCCACGTGCTCGATCCGGCAGATCCCATGCTGGGCAGCATGATCCAGTTCTTCTTTCTGGCCGGTCTCTTTTTCAGTCCGATCACGGTGCTGGGAAACATGTTCAACGAAGCCCTCACCGCGATGGCTGGCGCGGAACGGGTGTTTTCCGTGCTGGACACCCAGCCTGACTGGGTCGATGCCGAAGACGCGGTCTCGCCCGAGCGGCTGGAAGGCCGGGTGGAACTTCGCGACGTTCGGTTTTCCTACCAAGCCGACCGACCGGTCCTGCATGGCATCAGTTTCGCCGCCGAACCCGGTCAGTGCATCGCCATTGTCGGCGCGACCGGCAGCGGAAAAAGCACCGTGGCGGGGCTGATCGCCAAATTCTACCTGCCGGAGTCCGGGGCGGTTTTACTCGACGGCATCGACACGCGCCAACTCTCCAGCCCCTGGCTCCATCGTCATCTCGGCATCGTGCCGCAGCAGAATCATCTCTTCGCCGGCTCGATCCTGGAAAACATCCGCGTGGTGCGTCCCGAGGCGACCCGGGAAGAAGTCCGGGTCGCCTTGCAGCAGCTCGATTGCCTGGAAACGATCGAGGTGATTCCCCATGGTCTCGACGCCGAGGTGGGGGAGCGGGGTGGCAGCCTCTCGCTGGGGCAACGGCAATTGGTTTGCTTCGCCCGGGCCATGATCGCCGATCCGAGAATCCTTATTCTCGACGAGGCCACCAGTGCGATCGATCCCCTGACCGAGGCCCGAACCCAACGGGCCATGCACGCGCTCATGGAGGGGCGGACCAGTTTCGTGCTGGCGCATCGGCTGAGCACCCTGCGTCATGCCGACCAAGTGCTGGTCATGGGGAAGGGCGAGATCGTCGAGCACGGGTCGCCCGATGAGCTGCTGGAAGCCGGCGGAGCCTTTGCCGACCTGTGGCGGCACGCAGCCTCCGGTGGGGAATGAAGCGGTTGGGCTGAAGATGAGCGGCGAGGAAATCGCTTTCACGAACCATCCGTAACCGATTGGTTACGGAGATTCGATTGCTCGTGCCAAGTCCCCGATTGATGTTGGGAAAACCACTCCCAAGCCGCCATGAAACTCAAATCGGCCATCCTTCCCGCCGTCGCGTTCCTCCTTCCCTTTCCGGGAGCATGGGCGCAAGGGCTCACCCTCGCCAATCCGCACTGGAACATCACGCTGACGGACTTCGGTTACTCGGACTTCCTGCTTGACAACACGCCGGGTTTTGAAGGCCGCGAATACCTTTCAGGCGAATGGGGCGCGGCGATCGGCTATCAGGTCAACGGAGGCGCGCACGTGACAGCGGAATGGCTTGAACCGCAGTTCTCCTACCCGAACTGGGTGACGAACTCGACCTTCTCCGTCGCCTCGCCACTCACGGCGACAGGGGTGAATGCGGACAATCTGCCCGTCGCGCAATCGGTCATCGAGAACGCGCACCTCCGGATCACGCAGCGCTTCGAGATGCTCGACACGGTGACGGGTACGCCGATGGGGATGACAGCGGCCTCGGCGTCGGGCCCGGGCGCGTTCAATCACAGCAATCGCTACGTCCTGAAGCAAACCTACACCGTGAGGAACATCGCGGGCGTGGCGATCTCGGATTTGCAGCTCTTCCAACTTCTCCACGGGCTGAACTCGCAGCGCGGCGTTTACGACAATCGCCTCTACGCCGGGCCGCTCGGCGATTTTCGCCACGACACGACGCTGGCCGGAGTGGACGTGTGGGCGGTCGGCTCGGGGGCAGGCCTGGAGGATTTCATCACTTTCCATGCGGCGTCCGCTCCGACCGCGCAAGAGATCGGCTACTACGGCATCGAGGGGAATGGCCTCGACGACCACAGTGTGGGCAAGCCCTCGGAGGGCGTGCATCTTTCCATCGAAGCGAATTGGCTGACCCCGCCCTACAGCGCGCGCCAGGGCACGGATTTTTTCGCCCCGCCAACGCGCTGGGTCGGCGGGGCGCAGCGCTGGACGCTCGGCAGTCTTTCGCCCGGGCAATCGATCAGCTTCGATCTTATGCTCAGCATTCTCACCGGAACGAAAGTCGCGGCGGGTCCGGGAAGTGCCGGGAGCTGCGATGGCGGATCGAGTGTGCCGGGTGGGATCGACTACGAATTTGAGAGCGTGGAAACGGAGGGCACGTGTTTTTCGGATTTCTCGAGGGCCGACGAAGCCGAACTCGCGGTGCGGATTGCGGAGGGGGATTTCTCCGCCTTCACCTTCCAGACGCCGAGCCAGCCGGCGCAGGTATGGAAGGTGGAATTCAGCGGGAGCTACTCGGGCTCGATCGGCGTGGGTTTCGGCTATGACCCGAGCCTGCTCCCGGCGGGCTTCGATGAGAGCGAACTCGCGATCTATCACGAAATCGGCGGCGATTGGGTGAAGCTTCCCGGCACGGTGGACACGGCCACCCATTCCGTTGCGGTGAGCACCACGACGCTCGGCGCGTTCGCCCTCGGCGTGGATGCGCTCACCACGTTCAACATCGACGCCAACACCGCTCCGGCGAATAGCGGCACGATCACCGGCGCGGGTAGCTACGCGCAGGGATCGAACGTCACGCTCGCGGCCGCCGCGAATGCCGGATACGTCTTTGTAAACTGGACGGAAGGTGCCCTCGTCGTCAGCGCCTCGCCGGCATATTCCTTCCCGGCGCAGTCCGATCGCACGCTGGTCGCAAACTTCAGCGTCGCGGGAACCGGCCGGATCATCTCAACCGGGTCGACCCCCACCGCAGGCGGCACGACACGCGGCGATGGAGAGTATGCGCTCGGCGGCAGTGCCACGGTCAGCGCGTCCCCGAACCCCGGCTACAAATTCTCCAAATGGCTCGTGGACGGCGCAAGCGTGAGCACGGCGGCCAACTACACCTTCACGGTCACCGGCAACCGAACCCTTGTAGCGAAATTCAAGCCGGTCTATGCGGTCACCGTCACGGCCGAACCGTTGGCGGGCGGCGAGCCGGAAGCCGACCCGTTCTACGAGCTGGGAGAACTCGCGAAGCTCAAGTCGAAGCCGAACACTGGCTGGTCGCTCGTCAGCTGGACTCAGAACGGCGTGATCGTAAGTACCGACGAGGACTTCAGCTTTAGTGTCAGTGGCAGCCGGGATCTCGTGGCGAATTATGCGCCCGGAAGCCGCATCGACCTTGTTGCCGATCCGAAGACCGCGGGCGATGTCAGCGGCGCGGGCGTTTTCCCCGACGGTTCCGACGTGACCGTCTCCGCCGAAGCGCGGCCCGGCTACATCTTCCTCGACTGGAAGGAAGCGGCGAACCAAGTGAGCACGGATCCGAATTACACGTTCCTGTCAGCGACGCCCCGGACCCTCATTGCCCGCTTCGCGGTGTTTCCCGAGATGGCTGCCTCACCCGGAGAAGTTCAAGGGCAGTTCACCTTCACTTGGCCGGATAATCCGGACTGGGTGCTCGCGGAAAGCGTTGATCTGGTCACCTGGATCCCCTCCACGCGTCCTATCTCGACAACGGGCGGGAAACGTTCCGTGACGACCGAGGCGGCGGAAGGCCGCGTCTTCTTCCGCCTCGATCACCCCTGAGGACCTGTCTAACGCGAGCCGCGGGGAGTTGGTCCGACCTTGAGGGCTCGGAATCGGAGAGGGCTCCCGGTGGAAGATCCGAAAAGACACGAAACGAAAGGGTTTTTTAGATGTCCGGCCGCGCGGCGGTTGATCCCTGAGCCAGCCCATATCCGAGGAATGCCCTCCGAACCTGAAATGGTATTTGAAAACCTGAGATCCCTTTTTCGAAGCCTGCAAAGAAATGCCGGTAGGCAACCTTGAGTTCTTCGGTGCCCGGCAGGATTTCTCCGGGAGCGCTGCCCATTGCGACGGCGTTCGGGGTCACGGTCGCGGGAACGCCCTTCAAGTCGTGATTGGTTCATGCGTCATTGCGGGCCTTGAAGACGGTGCCACCGGCCTCTCGTTCGGGACTCTCGGCTTGCCGGGCCTTGGTGAGGAGGCGCTCGACCTCCAATCGGAGTTCGGCGTCGCCCCGGCAGGCTTCGGAGAGGAAGGATTCACGTAATTTGCCACTCCGCCAGAGCGGATTTTCGAGCCGCAGCCATGCCCCGTCCACCAGGCCTGTGGCCTCGAGGGATTGCCCTGTC
Source organism: Verrucomicrobiales bacterium (assembly GCA_024641425.1). Classification (GTDB taxonomy): domain Bacteria; phylum Verrucomicrobiota; class Verrucomicrobiia; order Verrucomicrobiales; family DEV007; genus JAHEDC01. The sequence goes on from JAHEDC010000017.1 coordinate 17,202, forward strand.
CACTCCATCGGCATACGGCCCCGGGCGATGCGATACAACTCGGCAAACAACAGCGCGAACATCTCCCCGTCGCGCGAGGAGGCCCAAATGCTCAGCCAGCAGGTTACGTCAGCCTTAGGAACAAGAGAAAGGAGAGATGGAAGTCTCCGAAGAGAGTTGGGATCCGAGATTTGCTGGCCGAAGGCAGTCGCTATTTGGCTCTCCCCTTCATCGCTGGTTCCGGCCACTTCCCCGCCCTGCGGGCCTGCTACTTTTCCGCTGCGCGGATCCCTTGGATAAGGAGTTGGAGGCTGATTCTGCCCCGGAATTCGTTGCGGCTGAGGGTGAAGGCGATGTCCCAGGGCGCGTGGGGGAGCGGGTGCTCGACGCCGTTGAAGTAGACGGCGTCCTGACGGGCACGGCCTTGCTGGAGGCGGAAGCGGTAGTGCTTTTCCTTCATGATCTTCGGTTCCTCGGCGAGCTGGACGCCCCGGGCCATGAGGAGGGGCTGCGGATTTCCCTGGCCGAAGGGTTCGAGGTTTTCGTAGGCGGCGAGGAGGGGGAGGTCGAGTTCGTCGAGGCGGACTGTCGCGTCGAGTTGGAGCTTGGGGACGAGGGCGCCGGGAGGGGCGGCGGCGGCGACGCAGGTAGCGAAGCGGGTGCGGAATTCCGCGAAGGCTGCCTGCTCGATGGTGATGCCGGCGGCCATGGCGTGGCCACCGCCTTTGACGAGAAGGTCACGGCAGTCGTGGATGGCGTCGACAAGCGAGACGCCCTCGACGCTGCGGCCGCTGCCTTTGCCGAGACCGTTCTCGTCGAAGGCGATGACGAAGGTCGGGCGGTGATGGCGTTTCGAGATCCGGGAGGCAACGATGCCGACGACGCCGACGTGCCACTCGTCGGAGCCGAGGACAATACCGGCGGGAGGATCGGGAGCGCTTCCGTATTCGCTCGCGAATTGGGCTTCGGCCGCTTCGCGGATGCGGAGTTCGACCCGCTGGCGTTCGGCGTTTTTCCGGTCGAGGCCTTCGGCAAGGCGGTTCGCCATCGCTGGACTATCGGCCATAAGAAGGTCCAGTGCCTCGCGGGCGGTATCGAGGCGACCGGCCGCATTGAGGCGCGGCCCGATGCGGAAGCCGATGTCGCTCGCGCCGAAGGGCGGGCTGATGCGGGTCACGTCTCGGAGCGCGGCGAGGCCGTGGTTGCGCGTGTGTGCGAGTTCGTGGAGACCGCGGCGGACGAGCGCGCGGTTCTCGCCGATGAGCGGGACGATGTCGGCCACGGTGCCGACGGCGACGAGATCGAGGTAATCGCGGAGTTTGAAGAGGGGATTCGGGCGTTGTTTGAGGAGGGCGTGGGCGAGCTTGAAGACAATGCCGACGGTGCAGAGGTAATGGAAATCGTCGCCGAGTTGGGGGTTGACGAGGGCGACGCAGGGCGGCAATCCGTCGGTGCCGGGCTCGTGGTGGTCGCAGACGATGACATCGATCCCGCGCTCGGCCAGAGCGGTGATTTCCGTGACGGAGGTCGTGCCGCAATCGACCGCCACCAGCAGGGTCGGCGCGCATTCCTCCAGGCAGCGGTCGAGGCCCTCGGCGCTGAGTCCGTAGCCCTCGTCGACGCGGTGGGGGAGGAAGGGATGCGGCTCGATTCCATAGGCGCGGAGGACGGTGTGGAGAAGGGTGATCGAGGTCACGCCATCGACATCGTAGTCGCCGTAGAGGACGATCTTTTCCCCCGCGTCGATGGCAGCGAGAAGGCGCCCGACGGCGGCGTTCATGCCGGGGAGCTGGAAGGGATCGGAGAGATCGCCGAGGCGCGGATCAAGGAAAGCCCCGGCAGCGGCGGGCGTGGTATGGCCACGCTGGCGGAGGAGGTTTGAAAGCAGTCGGGGGAGCCCGGGAATGGGCGTTGTTTCCTGGGGCGGGTCGTTCAGAACCCATGTGATCTGCCGCTTGACGGACACGGGAGTAGGCGGCGAGCGGAACCGAAGGGTTCAGTCCCGTAATCCGACGAGCGTTCCCTGCGCTTTCTTCTCGTCAAGGAGCTTGGTGAGGGTCTGGATCGGCTTGAAGGGGCCGAGATACTTCCCCGCTTCGAAGCTGCTGGCGACTTCCTTGCCCTCCCGGTCGAGGACGACGACGCAGGGAATGCCGCGTCCGGCGTATTTCAGGAGGGATGCGATGTTTTCCTTCTCCCCGAATCTCAAGGCGGGCCATGGCATCCGGTAGCCGCGCATGTATTGGAGCATTTCCTCCTCGCTCCGATCGGAACTGATGAAAACGAACTCGAAGTTCTGGTGCTGTTCGCGCTCTTTCTTGTAAAGGTCGACCAGCCGGGGGGTCGTCTTCTTGCAGGTCGGGCACCAGTGGGCCGACAAGTACAGGACAACGTAGTCCGGAGCTTTCGTCGTTTCCATCGAGTGGGTGACGAACCCATAGTCGGTCGGTGCGACCAACTTCCCTTTCAGCATTTCCATCACGTTGGTCGGCTCATCCGCGATCCCGATGGTGGTCATCGCTCCGGCCAAGGCAAGGTTCAGGATGAGTGATCTCATGGCGTCAGATTGGGTGGTGGCTCCGCCGAGCCGCACAAAATCCTTCAATTCATTAAGTTTTCTTAACTATTTGGGTTTTGGCAAGCAAAAAAACGAAACATTTTCGTCTGCCGGATCGCGATTAAGCGATTTCCGTGCCCGATTGGCAAGCGGGGATTCGGGGAAATCGGTCAGGTGCGGGGAGGAAAGACGAGGGCGGCGACGGCGAATGCGGCCATCCCTTCCTCGCGCCCGACGAAGCCCATCTTCTCGTTTGTGGTCGCCTTGATGCCGACATCCTCTGGCGAGATTCCGAGGGCGGCGGCGATTTTCGCCTTCATCGCGGGAACGTGGGGCATGATTTTCGGAGCCTCGGCGACGAGGGTGCTGTCGATGTTCTCGATGCGGGCCGCCTTTCTGACCGCGACCTCGGCGGTCTTGCGGAGGATCTCGAGGCTGGAGATGCCTTTGATCGAAGGGTCGGTGGGTGGAAAATAGTGACCGATGTCGGGCTCGCCGAGGGCGCCAAGGATGGCGTCGGCGATGGCGTGGCAGAGAACATCGGCGTCCGAATGGCCGTCGAGGCCGCGTGGGGACGGGATGGTGACGCCGCCGAGAACAAGCGGGCGGCCTTCGGCGAATGGATGGACATCGTAGCCGATGCCGACGCGGGTGCGGGGGAAGGAATCAGGCATCGGGGTCGGTGAGGCTGAGGGAGGCGTAGGGAAGCGCTCCGTTCCAGGAGATAATGCCGTGCTTGTCCGGGTGGATCGGATGCGGGGTGAGGGTCGTCTTTCCGCCCGCGGCCTCGACGAGGAGAAGCCCGGCGGCGATGTCCCAGAGGCTGATCTGTTCCTCGACGTAGGCGTCGAGCCGCCCGCAGGCGATGTAGGCCATGGCGAGGGCGGCGCTGCCGAGCATGCGGGTCTTGCGCACCTGGTAGGAGACGGCCTTATAACGCTTGAAGCCAGCGTCCATGGCGTCCTTCGTCTTCGAGAAACCGATGGTAACGACGGCCTGGGACATCTCGGCGCGCGAACTGGCCTTGATCGGTCGACCGTTGAGGGTCGCCGCCTCGCCCTTGATGACGGAGAAGATTTCGTCGAGCATCGGGTCGTAGATGACGCCGACTTGGAGTTCACCGGCACGGCGGAGGGCGATGGAAACGCAGAAGTGCGGGATGCCGTAGTAGTAGTTCACGGTGCCGTCGATGGGATCGACGATCCACTGGAATTCGCTCGACTGGTCGCCGGTGAGGCCTTCCTCGCCGTAGATGGCGTGGTCGGGGAAGGCGCCGAGGAGGCGCTCGGTAATGAGTTCCTGGCTGCGGACATCGAGGTCGAGCTTGATGTCGTGGTCGTGGAGGGCGTCGACCTTGAGTTCGGTCTCGTAGTGCTCGCGGAGCAGGGCGCCGGCCTCGCGGGCGGCGGTTTCGGCTAGGGTGAGGTATGCTTGCATGGGGAAGATTCGAACAGGAGGGAGGGGAGGGAACGGAGAGTGGGTGGGACGGTGGATGAAGTCAAGGGACGGAGGTTTCGATGAGGGTGAGGAGGCGCGAGGCCAACGCGTGTTTGGGGGCTTTTTCCATCGCCAGTTCCCGACCATCCGCAAAGAAAACCGTGGCGGCGTTGTCGTCGCTGTCGAAGCCGATGCCTTCTTGGCTGACATCGTTGGCGACGAGGAGGTCGCAGCCTTTGCGGCGGAGTTTGTCGAGGGCGTGGGCGCGGAGGTTTTCGGTTTCGGCGGCGAAGCCGACGAGGAGGCCGCGGAAGCCGAGGGGCTCGCGGGCGCTACCGAGGATGTCGGGGGTGCGGACGAGTTCGAGGGTAAGGGCCTCGCCGGTCTTCTTGATCTTCTCGGGAGCTACGGCGGCGGGGCGGTAGTCGGCGACGGCGGCGGCGAAGATGGCGGCGTCCATTTCCCCAAGGCAGGCGGCGACGGTGGCGAACATTTCCTCGGCGCTGGTGACCGAAACGAAGGCGGCGAGGCCCTCGGGAGTGGTAAGGCAGACCGGGCCACTCACGAGAGTGACGGCATGCCCGGCGGCGACGGCGGCCTCCGCAAGGGCGTAGCCCATTTTCCCGGACGAGCGGTTGCTGAGGAAGCGCACGGGGTCGAGCGCCTCGCGGGTGGGGCCGGCGGTGACGAGGATCCTCACGTTCAGACGATCTCCGGGCCGGGCCTTTCACCCTCGGCGAGCATTTCGGTGATGCGGGCGACGATGCCCTCGACGGGCCACAGCCGACCGAGTCCCTCGTAGCCGCAGGCGAGCATCCCTTCTTCCGGCCCGATGAAGCGGACGCCTCGGTCGGTGAGACGCGCGACATTGTCCCGTGTCGCCGGATGGAGCCACATCTTGCCGTTCATGGCCGGGGCGACGAGCACCGGCGCGAGGGTGGCGAGGGCGAGGGCGGTGAGGACATCCCCGGCGAGGCCGTTCGCGAGCTGGGCGATCGTATGCGCGGTCGCGGGGGCGACAACGAAAAGATCGGCCTCGTCCGCGAGCTGGATGTGCCCCGGCCGCCAGCTTTCCTTTTCATCGTAGAGTCCGGTGACGACGGGATTCTTCGAAAGCGTCTGGAGGGTGAGCGGGGTAATGAATTCCCGCGCGTCCCTCGTCATGACGACGGTGACGGAATGCCCGGCCTTCACAAGCTGGCTCGTCAGGTCGGCGGCCTTGTAGGCGGCGATGGAGCCGGTGACGCCGAGGAGGATCTTTTTCATGGTGGGCAACGAGGGCATACCGTCGTCGCGAGGGCTTGCCTTGTCAAAAGGCCCCGGCGCGTCCAGAAACGCCAAAAAATGAATGGCAATCCGAACAATCTAGAATTCTTAATAAAATAGCGGTCACCCCATTTGACAATTTAGGAAAATAACTATAATATCCATATTAAATTTGCGTAAAATCGGGCACGGATAACCGGGATTCTTAGTCAATCTAAAAAATGAAGTTCCACGAAACGATTGCGGTGATCGCGATCTGTTCGGGAGTGCTCCAAAGCGCTTCCCTGTCCGTTCGTGCGCAATCGGAGGTGTCCTCCGATGCCATCGGGTATTACCGGACGACGCTTCATCCTGGCTTTCAGTCGTTTTCGGTAAGTCTGGTTCACTCTCCGGTCTATTCGAGCAAGATCTCCGGATCGGTTGCCAATACCCTTTTCTCGTCCTACTCCGCGGCGAACTTCGGGACGCTACTCGCCCCCAATACGGCTTACTATGTGGAGGTCACCGGGGGGCCGACGGGAACGAACGACCCTTTTGTCGGTCACCGATTCGAAGTCGACGAGGCCGCGACGATTTCGCGCGCGGACCAGGTCATTGTGATCGACATGGCGGCGAAGGCAAACACCCGGGGGGACGTGCCCAATCTGGCGGATTACTACATGGAGGTTCGGTCGCATTTCACGCTCAACGAGGTCTTCGACAAGAACCTCCTCAATGCCGGATCGAGCGTGAGTAATTCGGATCAATTGCTCCTCTACAACGGGACCCGCTACGATACGTATTACGTCCTTTTGGTGGGAGGGATCCGCGGATGGGTGCTTTTCGGGGGGGTGGGATCGCAGGACAATAGGCCCCTTTATCCGGGGCAGGGGATACTCTTCAATCGCAAGTCAGGGAGTGCGCCCCTTGAAATCGTGTTGAAGGGAAAGGTGCGCGCCAATCCGTTCTTTCAGCCTCTCGCCCCCGGCTTCAATCTCCTCTCCGAAGCCTTTCCTGTCTCCGCCTCGCCAAGGGACCGGAACGCGGCTCCGGGAACCTTCTTCGGTGCGAATACCCCCAATGCGGCCGATCAGATCGCGATCTTCAACGGTACTTCCTACGACACCTATTACCTCTTCAAGGTAGGAAGCACGACCGGATGGCTGAAGATCGGGAGTGGCGGGCTCTTTACCGATACCGACATTTTCAACTATCGCGGCTCCGTGTTTCTCCGTCGGATCAGTGCCGACGCCGACTATCGGGTTCCTTTGCAATGGCAGCCCTAGGCGGGCCGCGTCCGAAAACCGACTTCAGCAGACTTGCCTCCCGCGCTCACCCAATCCGAATGAAATCCCACGCTTTCCATGAATAACGTCAATTCCAAAACGAATTCCCATCTTGCTCGGGAGTGGCTGATTAATATCGGTCTCTTTCTTACCGTTGTCGCGCTGGGCATCCATCTCCATGCGGCGGCGACGATCAATTTCGTAAGTGACACGGCGGCGACGAATCTTCAGAGCGATGGCATGACGCCGATGAATACCACTTACTCTTTCCAGTTGGGCACCTTTGCCAACGGCTTCGTCCCCACGGCAACCAACACCGAACTCTGGGTGGACAACTGGCAGGCCGTGCCGCTCATCGACTCCGCGGGCGATCCGATCGCCGGGAACGCGACGTCGTACAACCAGGACGAGGTCTTTCCGGGAACAGGTATCTACTACAACAACTTCCAAGGCAAGGGCCAGCTCGCAAACAATGTCGCTCCCTTTCAGACCTCCTCGCAGGGCTACATCTGGGGCTATACCGCGAAGGAAGGGCCGAACGGAACCGAGGCCGAATGGATTCTCATCACGAACAACGGCTGGCTCTTCCCGGATGCGAACCCGGATGGCCCACCGATCAACGCTATCTGGGGGGTCAGCGATGTCGGGACGACTGCCGTCGTCGGGCAGGTAAATACCGTCGATGCGCACATGGAGTCCGGTAGCGTCACTCTCGTCCCCGAACCTTCGTCCGCCCTCCTTGCCGGTTTGTCGCTCGGCGTTCTTGCCCTCAGGAGGAGGCGCATCTAGGGCGCATTCTCCCGACGCGAGGACGGTGCGGCTCGCCGGAAACAGCCATGCCGTTCCCCCGATCTTCCTCCGCACCAGCGCTCAGGGATTGAAACACACGAACACGAACATGAAATCGAAGAACCCATCGCGAACCTGCCTGGCGAGCGGGCTTCTCAAGCTTGCCTGCCTTGCGGCCGTGACGATTCATACGCCGATAACCTGGGCCGGCGAAGCAACCCTGCAAGTGGGCAGCTCCCCGGCGGGGACGAACCTCACCGGAAGTGGGTTTCCCCTCGACTCCCGGTTTCGCTTCGAGATAGGAACCTTCGATCCGGGCTTCACCCCTTCCCCGCTTAACATCCTCGACTGGATCAATCACTGGTATCCGCTGACCGATGCCCAGGGAAAGGCGTTGGACGAGGCCACGATAACCTACAATGACTCGGCGTTGGGCTATCCTTTCTCTCCCGACGCCCTCGCGAACCAATTCTCGATCAACGTTACCCTGGCGCACAACCTTTTTCCTTTCAGTCCCGGAAGGTCGGTCTACATCTGGGGTTTCGACCGTCGGCAGGGCGGGGGAAACGTCGAATGGATCCTCATCAGGAATCCCGCCTGGATATGGCCCACGATTGACACCGCGACGGAACCCATCATCCGCACCTTCGATGTCTCGCATCCCGACTCTTTCGCGATCATCGGGCAGGTGAACATGAGCGGCGTGGAGATGCGGACCGCCACGGTCACGCTCTCGACTCCCCTCACGAGCTATGATGCCTGGCTGGCGGATCACTTCACGGAAGCGGAGATCGGGGATCCGGCCCTTGAGGCGACCCGATGGGGCTTCCTCGCGGATGCCGACGGGGACACGATTCCGAACGGGGTTGAATTCGCGACCGGAACGGGACCCCTGAGCGCGGCGTCGGCTCCTGCGATGGAAGTCACGCGGAGCGGCAACCTGCTCACCCTTACTTTCACCCGTCGAAAGAATATGGAACACATCGTCGCTGAAGCCCAATGGTGCGGTGATCTGACCCAATGGACGACCAGCGGCATCACGGAAGTGGTGATCGACGATCTCGGGGACTTCGAGCGCATCGAGGCCAGCGTGATCGTTTCGACCGGGACGAGAGCCTTCATGCGGCTCAGTGCCGGGGATCTCGGAGAAGCCGGCTAAGGCCGCACGTCGTGCTTGCCACCGGCGAGCCTTCCGGAGCACTATCCCCGCCATGAACATCGCCCCGCGCCTCGCCGTCGTCTTCACCGCCCTTCTGCTCCTCGCTTCCGCGCCGGCGGCCCGCTCGCGGGATCTCGCGATCCCCGCAACCGACGAAGGCCTGCCTGGAGAAGGGCCGATCCGTCGCTTCGACTGGTTCCGTGATCTCTGGAACCAGCGCCGCGCGGTCTGGGAGAAGAACACGGAAGCGGACAAGGGGGCGATTGTCTTCTTCGGCGATTCGATCACGCAGGGCTGGGGCGATGACATGGGCGGGAGTTTTCCCGGAGTAAAGGTGGCGAACCGTGGGATCAGTGGCGACACCACCCGCGGCATGCTGGTGCGCCTGCCCGAGGACGTGCTCGCGTTGCGTCCCTCCGGTGTGGTCCTGCTGATGGGAACGAACGACCTGGAGGAAGGGGCGGAGGCAGACCTCATCGCGGGTAATGTCAGGCGCATTCTCGAGGAATTCCGCAAGCTCGATCCCGCGATGCCCGTCATTCTCTGCGAAGTTTTCCCGAGTTCCGCGACGAAGAGCCGGCCGACCGACAAGATCAAGGCGATCAACGAGAAGGTCGCGGCCGTGGCGCGGGCGTTTCCGCAGGTCACGGTGCTTGATACGTGGACCCTTTTTGCCAACGCCGAGGGCGATGCGAAAGCGGCGGAGTTCCCCGATCTCCTGCACCCGAACTTGGCCGGTTACTCGAAGTGGGCCGCCGCCCTGCGTCCGTTGCTGGCCACCGCCGGTTTCCTGGAGACCGAGCCCGATGACTTCGCGCCCGAGGAGGGCTTCACGAGTCTCTTCAATGGCAAGGATCTCACCGGTTGGGGTTACCGCGATCTGCCGAAACTCGGAACAAAGGCAGCGTCCTTCGAGGGCAAAACCGAGAGCAGCGACGGGCGCTACGCCGCGATCAAGGGCCGCCTCGTCGTGAAGACCCCCGCCGAGGGCCGGAAGATTTCGCAGCTCTGGACGACGCGTGAATTCCCCGATGACTTCACGCTCAAGCTCGAATTCCGCGCCACGCCAAACGCCGACAGTGGCGTGTTTCTCCGCGCCCCGCAGCTCCAGTGCCGCGATTATCCGCTCGCCGGGCCTTACAAGGATCTCAAGGACTACAAGCCGCAGGACTGGAACGAAATGGTCATCACGGTGAAGGACAATGTTGCGCATTGCACCTGCAACGGCGAGGTGCTCGAGGCCGCGCTCCAGCTTCCCGAAACCGGCCCGATTGGTCTCGAAGGCGACCGCGGCCAGATGGAATACCGTCGGATTCGCATCCGCGTTGGGGCGGGGGAGTGAACGGCCTTTGAATGGAACGATCCGGAACTCCGTCTCAACCTGATTGACGGACAGTCGACACGAGTTAGGCACCCTAACATAGTAGCCAGCAAGAATCCCCATGAGAATGCAGATTGCGATTGCCGCCACCTTGAGTCTCGCCCTTTCCATCGGCATCGAGGCCGCGCCCGGAGAGCCCGCGCCGGTCGGGGTCTTCACGGAATACATCGCGGTCGCGCATGCGGAAGTGCCGGAACTTCTCCGCCAATATGCCGAGGAAGACGACGGAGCCCTGCTTCGTGAACGCCTGGGGGTGCTGATCGAAAACGGCCACGCCCGGATCGTGGAGAGTTCGTATCTCGTTACCACGAGCGGCCAGCGCGCGAAACTGGAGAGCATTCGCGAATGGATTTATCCGACCGAATTCGATCCGCCCGAATTGCCGCAGGATCTCACCGGCCCCATCGCGCCGGGCACCGATATCATCACCGAGACTAACCCGACCGCCTACGAGATGCGTCCGGTCGGTCATTCGGTGGAGGTGGATCCTGTCATCCAAGAGGAGAAGGGCCTGATCGCACTGAATTTCGCGCCCGAGATCGTCTCGTTTCTCGGCAACAACGAGGAATTCGGTGAGGACGAGTCCCAGACCGTGCAGCCGGTCTTTTATTCCATGAAGGCACAGGCTGCCTTCGTTGTGGCCGGAGGCGTGCCCGAGCTTTTCGGGGTTTATGCTCCGGCGAATTCATTCGACCATGGTGGAGTCGGCGAACGGGTCCTCGGATTCGTCACTGCGACCATTCTTCTCCCGAAATCCGTCGCTGAGGAAGACGAGGAAAAGCAGTCCCTGGCCCGAATTCTCGGTGTTCCGGAAGGCCAGCCCGAACCAAAGCCCGCCGACGAGGATGAAGAGGAAAGCGACGAATCTGGCGGGCAGGTCACCCTGCTTACCGAATACATCGAGGTCGATGCTTCGACCGCCCATAGCCTGGTGAGCAAACTGGAACACCTCATCGATGCGACTGCTTTGCGCAGGGGGCTCGATGAGCCGATCAAGGCCGGAAGCGCGCGTCTTCTCGAATCGAGCGTTCTCCTGACACGTCTTGGCCAACGGGCCAAGACGGAGTCGATCCTCGAATACATCTACCCCACCGAGTTTGATCCTGCGGAAATGCCGCAGGCTATGAAGGGCCCCATCGACGGGAAAGTGCGGTTCATGACGTCCTGCGGTGCGACGGCCTTCGAGATGCGGCCCACCGGAATCACGGTGGAGGCTGATCCGAGCCGGGCGAAAGGACAGCGTTCAGTCACCCTCAACATCGCCTCCGAAACCGTGCGGATGGCCGACATGCTCACCCACGGAAAGGACGCCGCTGAAGCGAAGCAGCCGCTTTTCGAAACGCTGAAATTCCACTCGGCGGTCAGCGTGCCCGCGAACGCGACGGTTCTCCTCGCGATGCACGGCCTCGAAAGCGCCCGCGCCGGGAAGGCTGCCCGCGAGCCGGAACAGGCCGCGGTGAAGGACAAGCGCGTTCTCGTCTTCGTCACCAATCGCGTCCGCGAGCCGGGCGCGGGGCCGGGGAAAAAGTAGGGACTTCTCGCAGCATCGCATCATGCCTGCGGGCTGGGTTTCCTGAAGAACTCCTGCCAGTTCGTGCGGGCGGTCAGGGCCATGAGGATGGCGAGGGTAAGGACGGCGCCGGTGGTGATGGTGATCCCGGTGAGTCCGTCGAAGAAGAAGCTGGCGCTGAAGAGGACCATGTAGGCGAACTGGGCGACGATGCTGATCCGCGCGAGGCGCGCGCCTTTGGCCCGCCAGAGGTAGAGGTTCACGAGTGTGAGGGAGATGCCCGAGGCGATGATGAAGGCGGTCACCGGCGCGACGAGGTCGGCGAGATAGGCGAAGGTGAGCTGGAAGGCGAAGAAGCCGGCGGCGAGGAAGAAATAGTGCATCGGATGCAGCGAATTCCGGCCCACCGTGCCTATAATCACGAGGACGGAGAAGAAGAACAGAAGCGACACCGGAGCAAAAAAGGTGATGCGGCTGGCCACGGGCCCGGGATTGAGGATGTTCGGCATCGCCATGCCGATGCGCTGGGCGTTGATGACATCATCGTACTTCCAGACGAGCCGCATGCCAGCCTCCGTCGGCTCCGTCACGGTCGCGGAGACGGCGCCGGCGGGAATGTCGTATTCCCGGAAATCGGTGGTCATCGCCAGCTCGAAATCCCGCACGCGGGGGGTATCGCCGAAGGCATAGCTCCACTCGCCGAGGCCGTTGGCCCGGTAAGCCACGGAGACGACGGTGGAGGCGCCGGCTTCCAGCCGAACGGCTTCGAGGATCCGCCCCGCTTCGGGCACGCGGTCGGTGGCGGTGTCGTCGACCGTGAGGGCGAATCGGTCGTAGCGGATGTTCGCGTCCGGAAGGAGGAATTCGAAGTAAAGCGTCTGCGTGATCGGAGCCGGATTGCGGAGCGTGTAGGACGCGTCGAA
>JAHEDC010000018.1 GCA_024641425.1 Verrucomicrobiales bacterium
CCGCCAATGAGAAGGGACTGACCGCCCTGTTGGCCTACACTGCCTTGGGTATCATCACCCTGACCCGCGCGATTCTCTGGGTCTTCATGATCATCGGGCATGGCATCAGTTGTTTCGCGCTGCGGCAGATGGAATTCGATGCCGACGCCTACGAGGTGCAGTTCGCCGGAAGCGATGCCTTCGACAAGACAACCCGACGGATCAGTGTGCTCCAAGCCGGTTCGGCGCAGGCCTTGAGGCTCATCGAGGAGAACTGGCAGGAGCAACGGCTTGCCGAGGATTTCCCCACACTCGCCCGCTCCCAGGCCGACGGTCTCTCCCGCAAGGTGCTCGACGCGATCGAGGAATCGATGGAGGAGGCCCGCACGTCCGCCTTCGCCACGCACCCGACGGACATCGATCGGATCCGGGCCGCGCAGAAGCGGAATGCGGAGGGGATCTTCTGTATCGACGAACCCGCGACGGGACTGTTCATGCAGTTCGAGTCCTTGGCGAAGAAGGCGAGTGAGCGCTTCTATCGGGATGACCTGGGACTGCAATTCTCCGAATCCTGCCTGATGAACAATACGGTGCTCGACCGCGAGAGCCGGGCGCGGAAGAACGAAAGCGAGGCGTGCGAGCGCTTCTTCGGGGGGAAACTCTCGGTGATACGGCCCCTTTACGTGACCCCCGAAGAGTTCGATGCCTTTTGCGCAAACCAGGTATTCGGTGGCGAAAGCCTTCTCGATGCGGTGTCGCAGGTGAATATCGCGCTGGCTTCGAGCGAATCCTATTTCGACGATTTCGAGGAAGCGGACGATGCGGCCGTGCTCGCGATGCAGGCGAGGGAGTTGCTCATGGCCGCTTATCGGGTTGATGCCCCGCGATTCGGGCTCTCGCGGGGGGATCTCGGGGAGTCCCAGCGTGTCAGGGATGACGCGCAAATTCGCCGAAATGCCGCTCTGGTCCATCTCCAACCCTTCGACAAGGCGGCGAAACTCCGGCTCATGACTGGCCTCGCGCTCCTCAAGCAGCGCGAGGCGGAAACCCATCGGGGGGAGGGGGACGAAGCGTTCATGGCGCGGGAGTGTGACCGGTTCATCCAGGTGCTCGGGCTCTACGGTGAGATTCGGTCGGATCTGGTGCATCTGCGGGATCGCTGGATGGCGCAGGCCGCGCTCATCAATACCCTCACTCCCGATGGCGCTTCGGAGTCGGTCATCAAGCGCCTTCAGGCGAATGCCGTCGAGTTCGGCCCTCTTGAGAACGCCATTCGCGCTCGGTTGCGAGGCGTGGCGTATCCGTTCAAGCACGCGCGCGGCGAGGTTTCGATCGCCGATTATGTCGAGCATCACGTCGACGAAAACATCGATGTGAGCCTCCGGACTTTCGCCACGGCGGAAAAGATGCTCGAAAGGCTGTTCACACTCTATTTCAGGGTGATGGGACGGCTCGTGATTCTCGCGGAGACGGTCGAGATGGGAGAATGGATCACCGATGAACTGGAGGAGGAAGCGGGAGGCGAATGACAGGGAGAAGCGGTAAGGGAACCTTCGGCGTGCGTGGATTGGCGTTGTGCCTCGTGTTCGGATCGGCTTTGAACCTTTCCGCGGGCGATCTCCGGCTGAATGAGATCCAGGTCATCGGAACGCACAACTCGTACCACACCGCTCCCGACGCGGGAGCGCGGTTGCTGGTCGGGGCCTTCAGCAAGCGGGGGGCGCAGGCCTGGGATTATTCGCGGGAAAGCTTGGACAAGCAGTTGGATGCGGGCTTGCGGCAGTTCGAACTGGATGTCTTCGCCGATCCTGAGGGCGGGCGTTATGCGAAGGCAGGCACCGCGAAGGAAGATCCGATGCGGAAGCCGGGCATGAAGGTGTTGCACGTCCCGGGTGTCGATGCCGGCTCGACGCATCCGACCCTGGTCGGCGCCTTAAGCTCGATTCGCGACTGGTCGGCAGCGCATCCGCGCCACGTGCCGGTCATGGTACTTATCGAACTGAAGGACTCGGCGGACAATCCGCTCTGGCGAAAGCCGATTCCCTTTGATCGGAAACAAATGGAAGCCCTGGAGGCGGAGATCCTCGGCGTCTTCGGAAGGGAGCGGCTTTTTCTACCCGATGACCTTCGCGGGGAAAGCGCGACGCTGCGGGAGGTCGTGGTGGGGCAGGGGTGGCCGGCCGTCGATTCCCTTCGTGGAAAAGTAATGTGCTGTCTGGACAACGAGGGAGGGCATCGGAGCCTTTACCTTGAGGGAAACCCTTCGCTGGAGGGACGTGTCCTCTTTGCCAGTGTGCCGCGCGATCACCCGGCGGCGGCCTGGATGAAGCGGAATGATCCCGTGGATGGCTTCGACGAGATCCGGTCGCTGGTGCGGGAGGGCTTTCTCGTCCGGACGCGGGCCGATTCCGATACGGTGGAAGCGCGGAAGAACGACACGACGAAGCGCGACAAGGCACTGGCGAGTGGCGCGCAATTTGTCAGCACCGACTTCCCCGAGGCCGATGCGCGGTTCAGCGATTATGCCGTGAAGCTGCCCGAGGGCGTCGTGGCGCGGCCGAATCCGGTCTCCGATTCCACCGGTGCCCCGGAAGGTGAGGTGGAGTGAGCCACCGGGGCGGGTTCATTCCAGTGCGATACCCCGTCATGCCTCTCAGTCCATGATGCCGCCCAGTGCCAGTCCGGCCAGGTAGGCGAGGGTGGCGGCGGCACCTCCGATGGCGAGGGTCTCGAAACCGGCCGTGAACCAGCGTTGGTGGACGAAACGCGCCTTTGCCGCGCCGACGCCGAAGAAAGCGAGTCCGGTGATGACGGCGCTCCAGCGGAAGGGGTGCGCGAAGGTGACGGGATCGGCAAGATGGCCCAGGAAACTGAGGAGCGGCAGAAGGCCGATGAAGAAGAAGGCAAGAAAAGTCGCCACGGCGGCGCGCATGGGCGAGGGGCCGTGAAGGGCCATGCCCAGTTCCTCCGTGAGCATCGTGTCGACCCAACGCTTCCGGTCGGAAGTGACGATGTGCACCATCCGGTCGAGATCGTTTCCCGTCACGCCCTTCCGCGCGTAGATTTGCCGCACTTCCTCGCGTTCGCCCTCCGGATAGCGGTCGATATGATCTTCCTCGCGGCGGCGCGCCTTGTCCCGGAGTTGCTCCTCGGCGCGGGTGCCGAGGTAGTTGCCGGCGGCCATGCTGAAGCCGTCTCCGAGGAGGTTCGCCAGCCCGAGGATAATGACGACACCGGTCGAGAGGCCGGCCCCGGCGACGCCGGAAACCACTGCGAAGGTGGTCACGGTTCCGTCGACCGCGCCGTAGACGAAGTCGCGCAAGTAGGCTTGGGCCGGCCCCGCGTCGAGGCGGTCGCGGATCTGCTCCGGAGTGTGTTCTTCGAGATGCTGGTCGTGGAAGGGGTCCGTCGGCATGGGAAATGCATACCCTCGTCTCAGCGCTCCCGTTGTCACGGTGAAATCGGGGCGTTTACAAGTTTCACTCTCCGGGTATGATAGCGGCTCTATGTCCCTTGATATTCGTCCCGCTTCCGAATGCCAATATGCCTGTGTCTCCATGGGTGAAGTCATGCTCCGCCTGGATCCGGGCGAAGGCCGCGTGCGCACCGCCCGCCGGTTCGTCGCCTGGGAAGGGGGGGGCGAATACAATGTGACCCGCGGTTTGCGGAAATGCTTCGGACTAAAGACGGCCGTCGTGACCGCGTTCGCCGAGAACGAGGTCGGCCACCTCGTCGAGGATTTCATCATGCAGGGTGGGGTCGACACCGACTTCATCCTCTGGCGCGAGGACTTCGATGGATTGGGGCGGAACGTCCGCAACGGACTCAATTTCACCGAGCGGGGCTTCGGCATCCGCGGCGCGAAGGGGACGGTCGACCGCGGGCATACCGCGGCAAGCCAGATGAAGCCGGGGGATGTTGACTGGGACGAGGTTTTCGGACGGCGCGGCTCGCGTTGGTTTCACACCGGCGGGATTTTCGCCGCCCTTTCGGAGACGACGGCGGAACTCGTCATCGAGGCCTGCCGGATGGCAAAGAAGCACGGGACGATCGTGAGTTACGACCTGAACTACCGTCCGAGTCTCTGGAAAGCGGTGGGCGGGCACGCCAAGGCGCAGGAGGTGAACAAGGAGATCGCGAAATACGTCGACGTGATGATCGGCAACGAGGAGGATTTCACGGCCTGCCTGGGTTTCGAGGTCGAGGGCGTGGACGAGAATATTTCGGGCATTGAGGTCGAGAACTTCGAGAAGATGATCGACCGGGTGGTGCTTGAATACCCGAATTTCAAGGCGACGGCCACGACCCTCCGCGAGGTGCATAGCGCGACCGTGAACGACTGGGGTGCGATCTGCTGGCACGATGGTATTTTTTACCGCTCGACCCAGCGCGAGCGGCTGGAGATCCTCGATCGGGTCGGCGGTGGCGATAGCTTCGCCAGCGGCTTGATTTACGGGTTCCTCGCCTTCAATGATCCGGCGAAAGCGATCGAATACGGAGCGGCCCATGGCGCTCTCGCCATGACGACGCCGGGCGACACCTCGATGGCGACGTGCTCCGAAGTCGAGAAGCTCATCAAGGGCGGCGGTGCGCGCGTCGATCGCTGAATGCCGAATACGAATAACTTCCCATGTCCTACGACCCCGCCATTCTCTTTTCCCTGAAAGGCCGAACCGCCGTCGTTATCGGTGGCACCGGTGAACTCTGCGGCGCGATGGCGGAGGGTTTGGCCGGAGCCGGGGCGGAAGTCGTGCTGGCGGGGCGGAGTGAGGAGAAAGCAGCCGCGCGCCTGGCGCGGATCTCCGAACAGGGAGGGCAGGGCTACTTTGTCCCGGCGGACGTGACGTCGCGGGAGAGTCTCGACCGGCTCCTGGCGACCGCGCTCGAGCGCTCGGGCAAAGTGGACATTCTCGTCAACGGCGCGGGGGTGAATTCCCCCACCCCCTTTCTGGAGATTCCGGAAGACGAGTACGACCGGATCATGAACACGAATACGAAGGCGGTTGTTCTAGCCTGCCAGGTGTTCGGGCGATACTTCGTCGGAAACAGGATCAAGGCCTCGGTCATCAATCTCGGTTCGATGTCCGGACTGGTACCGCTTTCGCGCGTGTTCACCTATTCGATGTCGAAGGCCGCGGTTCATAACCTGAGCAAGAATCTCGCCCGCGAATGGGCGCCGCTTGGCATCCGGGTGAATACCCTGGTGCCTGGTTTTTTCCCGGCGGAGCAAAACCGCAAGGTGCTCAACGAGGAACGCGTGACCGCCATCATGGGACATACGCCGATGAAGCGTTTCGGCGAGGCGGGCGAACTGGTTGGCGCAACCCTGCTGCTCGCTTCCAGCGCGGGATCTTTCATTACGGGCGCGGAAATCGTGGTCGACGGCGGGTATGCCTCGATGACGATCTGAATCGCGTCTTTTTCCGGCGACCATGATGCGTATCCGATCCCTCGTCCTTGCTGTGGTCACCCTTTTTGCCGTTTCCTGTGCGTCGACGGGCGGGCGCGATCCCTATCGCTATTCCGAAGGGAAACACGGCGCGCGGAAGACGATTAGTGCCACTTCGATGGACGGACGCTTCCTCTTTCTCAGCGATGGTTCGATCTGGAATGTCGATTGGGCGGACGCGCGTGCGGCGACGCGCCTGAATTCCGGCGACGCGGTGACGGTCTTCCGGGGGAATAGCAGCGACTTCCCTTACGAGATCGCTCCGGGACGCGGGCCGAGTATCTCCGCACGCCTCGGGAAGAAGCTGGATTAGCCGGGGACGAAATGATAGGATTTCGAACCATGAATACGAAATTCCGTTCTGAAACTTCCCCCTGCGACGACGCCTGTGATCTCGGGCGTCGCGCCTTTCTCAGGAAATCCGCCGGTGCCGGCCTGGCATTGGGAATCGGGCCCGGCGCCCTTGCGATCGGTGCCGAGGAAAAATCTCCCGCCTCCGAAACGCTGGTGGCCTCGTTCTACAAGACGCTCACCGATGAGCAGCGGAAGGAAATCTGTTTTCCGTTCGACCACATCCTGCGAAGTGAGGTGAACAACAACTGGCAGATCACCAAGCACCGCCTCAATGCCTTCTTCAACAAGGATCAGCAGGAAATGATCCGGCAAATCTTCATGGGGCTGCACAGCGAGGAATACGCCGAAAAAGTCTTCGGGCAAGTCGAGCATGACAGCGGGAAGGATGGCTTCTTCGGGGGGAGTTCCGTCGCGATGTTCGGGGAGCCGGAGTCCGGGAAGTTCGAATTCGTCCTGACAGGGCGTCATTGCACGCGGCGTTGCGACGGGGATTCCGTCGAAGGCGCGGCCTTCGGGGGGCCGATCTTTTACGGCCATGCGGCGGAGGGTTTCGACGAAACGGCCGAACATCCCGGGAACGTGTACTGGTACCAGGCCAAGCGCGCGAATTCCGTTTTCCAGATGCTGGACGGCAAGCAACGCGAGAAGGCCTTGCTTATTGCCGGGCGCATTGAGGACGGGACGGAAACGGTCAAGCTTTCGGGCAAAACGGACGGTATCGAGGGAATCCGCATGACCGACTTGAGCGGCGACCAGAAGGACGAAGTGCGCAAGGTTCTGCGCGACGTCCTCGCGCCCTATCGCGCAGGGGATGTCGAGGAATCGATGAAATTGATCGAGGCAGCCGGTTTCGACAACCTGCACATGGCCTTCTACAAGAAAGGCGACATCGGCAAGGACAAGGTTTGGGACGTCTGGCAGATCGAGGGACCGTCCATGGTCTCCTTCTTCCGCGGCAGTCCGCACGTCCATGCCTGGCTGCATGTGCGTGCCCCGGCATAGCGGCGGTGTCCACGGGGTGCTGATGCTTCAGCCCTGATCGAGGTCACGGCCGCCCTCCAAACTTCCTTGGGCGAATTGACACCGTCAATGAATCCGGATCCTGCCGAAGTGGGCATTCAACTCCGACTCGCTTCGATACTGCGTGCTCGGCATTCCGTTGTTCTCAGTCGGGATGCCGTGTGAGCAGTTCGACCATTCCCCGACCGAGGGCGTCGCCCACCAGAAGGTAGGTTTCCGCGTTTCGATTGTAGTGGTATCCCTGGCCGCTGGGGGAAATGGAAGCGTCTCGCCAGAAATCGCGCGTCTCCACGGTCAGCACGTTGCCGGCGAACTCGGGGTAATTGCCCGTCTCTCCGCTGACTGAGAGTTGCGCCTCGGCTACCGTGACATGCGGCCCGGCCATTTCCCAGCCGTCGAATCCAATCGTCGCGAGGACAAAGGGTGCTTGGGGGGCCTTGAACTCTTTTCTCCAGGATTTGATAAGGCTCACCAGGTTCTGCTCATAGCGGCTGGCGTGCGCCGCGTCGCCATCCTTGTGTCCCTGCCACCATACGAATCCGGCGACTTCGTAGCCCTGCTCCCTGTATTGGGGAAACAGGGTGGAGAAGTGATCGAGCACGTCGTGGATGGCATCCACGTATTCGTCGTACTGTTTGCCAGCATACCAGTTCACTTCCTTCTTAGGCTCTCCCTCGACCCATGAGTCCGGTGAATCCCTATATCCGGCGTAGGTTCTGCCCTCATAGGTGAAGCGCTCGCTGCCGGGAGGAAGAATATCCCATCCCAGGCTGCGGTTGCCGATCGAGGCCTTGATCAGAAGCACCGGTTCGTCGTGGTAGTGGCCCATGATGTGTCCGAACTGCAATTCCGGCCCAATCGTGTTGCCCTGCAGTCCCACGGTCAGCGGACCTTGGGCGACTGCGGAGATGACGCCCTTGTAAATCACGTCGTTGCGCACTGTCCAGTTTCCCTTGCCATCGATCAGATGCGGAAATTTCTTGTCCACTTTGACCACGGTGTCCAGGGTTCCTGGAATATCCGTCCGCCAGAGCCAGCCCAGGCCATCGGCATCCCTCGTCAGGAACGTGATCTTGAAGGGAACTGCCTTCCCGGCATCGAATTTGAACTCTTTGTGCAGGGGATCCTTCCCGATTTCCTTTCGGTAGACCTCCACGCCATCGATCTCCATGATATTGTGCGCGGATCCTCCGTAACCGGGATTGAAGTTGTAGACGCCGGTTTCCTTCATCCGGATTTGCCCTCGAACCACCTGGGTGCCACCGCCGGGGAAGGGGGTTGGCTTGACCCCACCGAACTCCGGCAATTCCCGGATCGCGATCGGAGCGAGCTCGTCGTAATCGGTCGCAGGGGAGTAATCTCCCTCGTAGACCGAAACGACGGGATTGAGGAACTGATCCCCCCAGCGCGAGGAGCCACCGCTAATGTCGCCCATGCCTACCATGTTGGACTGACCCGATAGGATGTAGACCTTGACGGGCCTGTCGGACGCGGGTGGTTTCCCGTCCGGGGGAGGCAGCTCGGCGGGAATGACTTGAGAGGATACCGGGATCGCGACGTTGATGACGGCAACGGCGATAGCCAGGATGGTTCGGGTGCGGCGGCTGGTTTTCATGGGGAGCTCAAAGAGGGGAATCACGAACAAAGAACGCGCTCGGGAAGGGAAATCTCCCCTCGCGAATGCATGGCAAGCCGATTCCACCTCGACCATTGGCCTCTCTCCGGTGGGGGCAGGGGCAACAGGGGAATGCGCGTTCACCTGCGGGGTCGGGCATTCTTAAAGCGCTCGCGACTAAGGGGCGTTCTCGACGCGGATGTAGAAGTTCCCTCCCGGAGCCACGATTGCGGCGTCGAAGGAGTAGCTGCGCGTGGTCGTCTCGCTGTCGGGATCGCCGGTCGCACTGTCGTCGAACTCGCCGGGCCAGCCCGTCAGGTCGGTCGTATACCTTACGGCATAGTTCGCCCCCGGCTTCGAAGTCCAGGTCAGGGTTACCATCGAGGGCACCATCCCCGGGTCCGCACTCGGAGTGAATTCGAACGCGGTGATGGCGAAGGGAACGGCAATCGGAGGGGGGCCGGTAAAGCCGGTCAGAACGGTGCCAAGCCCTCGGCCATTGCCGGCATAATCAACACCATTCGCCAGGTGCGTGTACTCGATCTTGTCGTAGCCCGCGTCATTCACGAATTTAAGCTCCGCAACATAGTACTCCGTCCGGTTGGCGGCATCGCCATTGAGGTGGGCATTGGTGATCGTGATGTCGGGTGCTAGACCGTCGGTGTCCCGCATGACCGCGCTGACGGTGGGTGTTGCGTTGAAAGCACCATAGAACACCCAGACCGAGCCCGCGCCCAGCCCGGTAATATCGACGGTCCCGATGGCCCCGCCGAAGGAACGATAACCGCCACCATTGGAATCAGCGGCGGCGCTGTAGGGATCCGCCCCCGCGGTCGCCAAATCGGCTCCCGGATCGGTCGTTGTCCAAATCTTCGCCTGCTGCTGGCCAAAGCCATCGAAAACATCGTCGGAGGTAGCGTAAGTGATGAGGTTTGCGTCTCCGCCAGACGCGGCGACGCCGCT
Organism: Verrucomicrobiales bacterium; assembly: GCA_024641425.1. GTDB lineage: Bacteria > Verrucomicrobiota > Verrucomicrobiia > Verrucomicrobiales > DEV007 > JAHEDC01. The sequence goes on from JAHEDC010000018.1 coordinate 9,381, forward strand.
GATGTCATTGTTTGTGCCACCGATGAATTTGTAGCTGACGACAGGTTCAGTGAAGTTCCGCACAAAGGTTGGTGCGGGATTATTCGTACCCACGATAGTGGCGGCATAGGACCCGACACCTGGGTTGCTGGGATTCACCGAGACATGGTAGTAGCGAGCCTCGCCGGCATAGGTAGGGTGCTGCTCCGACGCGATGGTGGCTTGGAACGCCACCTCAAAACTAGCGGCTTGGGCGGTGGCTGCGAGCGCGGTGAAACTGAGTATACGGGCAGGTGCCCCGATAAATCTGATGAATTTCATGGATTGGTTGATCCTCCGATTGCTGAGAGGCCGGTTTTTAGGTTGATGCTGAATGTTAAGTTCCCTCCCGAATCCACTCGCAACGATTCGTCGGGCATTTGAATGGGTTTCGGGCTCTTGCGAGGCTTACTTCCGCCGACGGCGGAGAATTACGCCAAGGCAGCCCAAGCCCAGCATCACTGCGGAGGAGGGCTCTGGAATCGCTGTGCCGGTCAACACGGTGCCAACCCCACGGCCATTGCCGGTATAATCGACACCATTCGCCAGCCACGTGTATTCGATGACGTCGTAGCCCAAATCATTTACAAAACTAAGCTCCGCGAGGTAATACTCCGTTCGGTTAGCCAAATCGGCGTTGAGGTGGGCGTTTGCGATCGTGATGTCGGGTTGACCACCGTCGAGGTCCCGCATGACCGCGCTGACCAATGGGGTTGCGTTGAAAGAACCGTAGTAGACGTTTACCGATCCAGTCCCCAGTCCAGAAATGTCGATAGTACCGACGGCTCCACCGAAGGATCGGTGACCGCCATTATTGACGTCGGCAGCAGCGGCATAGGGGTCCGCCACGGTGGTTTGCAAATCGGTTCCTGGATCGGTCGTCGTCCATAGCTTCAGCTGCTGCTGGCCAAAGCCATCGAACGCATCGTCAGAGGTCGTGTAACTGATACGGCCTGCGTCCCCGCCAGACACGTTGACGCTGGGAACGTTATTGGTACCACCGACCCATGCGTAGGCTATGACAGGTTCAATGAAGGGCCTCACAAAGCTTGGTGCGGGGTTGTTGGTACCCACGATGGTGGCAGCATAGGATCCCGTGCCTGGGTTGTTGGCGTTCACCGAGACGTGGTAGTAACGTGCCTCACCAGCGTAGGTCGGGTGCTGCTCAGACGCGATAGTGGCCTGAAATGTGGTGATGAGGGAGGCGGCTCCGGCGGAGCCAGCGAAGCTGAGGCCAGCAAGAGCCATGAGGAATGAGGGATTATTTTTCTTCATAGAGGATTTTAGCTTTTGTCGATCAGATTTGATATTTTGATAGGTTCTGACGGAAGCGCGGTCTCCGGAGGAGAGCGCGGGATCCTGAGAATGACTCACCCTTTATGCAGTGCGATAGACAGTTATTGCAGATTTTGAGGCGAGATTTGAAGTCTTTCTTATCGATTTCGCTTCCGTTGGCTGCCCGGTTGTGGGTAGGTTTGATTCCTGTCGCGATTGAAGGTGCTTGCCCCGTCCACGCAGGGGGCCGCTCTTCTTCGGGCGGAATTGCTGCGTAGGCGTTGGAGAGGGAAAATGCCGGGCGTTCCGAAACTCGCCGCTGAGTTGGGCGTGCACCGGAAGACGGTGGATGTGGCGTTGCGACGGCTAGAGGCGGAAAGGCTGTTCGTGCCGCGGGGCGCGGGCTGGCGTCGGAGGATTGTCCTGCCAACGGAGGGCCTGACGCCGCCCGCACGGTCGGGTATTCTTAAAGCGCTCGCGACTAAGGGGCGTTCTCGACACGGATGTAGAAGTTCCCTCCCGGAGCCACGATCGCGGCGTCGAAGGGGTAGCTGCGGGTCGTCGTCTCGCTGTCGGGATCGCCGGTCGCACTGTCGTCGAACTCGCCGGGCCAGCCCGTCAGGTCGGTTGAATACCTTACGGCATAGTTGGCACCCGGTTTCGAAGTCCAGGTCAGGGTTACCATCGAGGGTTCCATCCCCGGGTCCGCACTCGGTGTATACTCGAAGGCGGTGATGACGAAGGGGGCGGAGGGACCTCCGGTTGATATCTTAAGCGGATCGGACAAGGCGTAGAAAGAAAAGCCTCCGGCTTGGGTGGCCAAACGTGAGAAGCGGTTCCAAACCCGGCTCGTATTGTTCGCATTCGTGGCGCCCACGTTGATCGTTGCCGGTGCGACGATACCGAGGTATTGGTCGACTTTGGTCGTTCCGTTGGGGTTGGTCCCCGTCGCGATTTCGACGCCGTGATTCACACCACTGTCTCCGGCACCCTCTTCATTGAGAAAGGGCGCATAGACCACCGGGCCGGTGGCGATTCTGATATTGCTCCCGCTCGCGTCACCAAACCCGTTCCACATGTCATCGCTGTCCCGTGCGATCAAGGTGGTACCGTCGAGCACGAAGATCGGAATACCGTCATTGGTGACAGTTCCAGTATTCTGCTTGGCGCTCACGGTCTGGGTGGAGCCCAGAAGCTTCCACGTTCCACTCCCGAGTTCCGGGAAGGCAACGCTGCCGGCGGCAACACCCTGCACGAAGGCGTTGTAGTCGGCGATGTCCGTCGACACCGCATCCCGCTTGGTCGAGGTGTAAAAGGCAAGGCGGTACTGGTCGCCGACAGCCCAGGCGACGCCGGTGGCGGGATTGGTTCCTCCGTTGGCATTCTGGGGATCGAGAACGCCCAATTGGCCCACGAGTTGAGCCTCCGCAGGTGCGGGCAGGGTGAGAACGGTCAGCGCGGCGAGAGCCAGCGCGCAATTCAATGATTTACTATTTAGTTTCATGGCAGTGTGAGTTGACGTGGGGAGAGTGGCGCTTCGTCGAACCGGAGACAAACAAACTGCCCGACACGCTGCGAGAGAACCCCGCGAGCGGTCGGGCAGAAGGAGCCTCGGATCGGAAATCCTACTTCCGGCGGCGGTGCAGCAGGACGAGGCATCCAAGAGCTGCAAGCAAACCGGCGGTGGGCTCGGGGACGACCGTCAGCGGGTCGGAGAGGGCGTAGAACGAAAAACCTCCCGCTTGGTCAGGGGCGCGGGAGAAGCGGTTCCACACACGACCGGTATTGTTCGCATTGGAGGCACCCACGTTGATCGTCCCCGGCGAGGCAATACCCAAGGGTTGGTCGACTTTGGTCGTTCCGTTCGTGTTGGTGCCGGTCGCGATTTCCACGCCGTGGTTCGCCCCGCTGTCCCCTCCACCGTTTTCATTGAGATAGGGCGCGTAGTAGACCGTACCCGTCCGAATGTTGCTCCCGCTCGGGTTCCCAAACCCGTTCCACATGTCAGCGCTGTTGTTGGCAATGGAGGTAATGCCGTCGAGCACGAAGATGGGAACGTTGTCGGCGCCAGCCGTCCCCGTATTATCCCTGGCGCTTACGAGCGCGGTGGAACCCAGAACCTTCCATGTTCCGTTTCCGAGATTCGCGAAGGTCGTGCTGCTGGCGGCAACACCTTGCACGAAGGCGTTGTAGTCGGCGATGTCCGCAGACGTCGCATCCCGCTTCGTCGACGTATAAAATGCGAGACGGTATTGGTCGCCGGCCGCCCATGCGAGACCGGTTCCGGGGTTGATGCCACCGTTGGCGGTGTCCAGAAGGACGCCCAATTGGCCAATAACCGTGGCGGCATGGGCAACCGAAGCGCCGAGGGCGGAAAGGGCGGCCAGAACGACCGCGGTTTTGAGTGATTTCTTCATGGGATATTCATCTCCAGGGGAGAATTTGTGTTTCGTGGTTCTCAATAGCGGGCCGATCATTCCACTTCACCGATTCGCCGTCAGCAATTCCCTTGAGCCTCGATAAAAGGACTCCGTCGGGAAATGTCAGTGGAGCGTGCGGCAAGGGCGGTTCAGCAATCGAAGGAGGCAATCATGGTGCTTGATGGTGCGTTCCTCCGCTCCCGATGGTGAATTCGGAGAAAACGGAGGAATCTTTTGATTTAAAGCAGGCGCGGTTCCGCCCGACCATATTTTCCATTCGTTGCAGCATACCCGATATAGGGTAGCTTTTGGGCATGCCATTCTTGAACCTTCTTTCTCCATCCGAGCAGGTCGCCGGGCACCTGCGCAACGAGATCCTGCGGGGGCGGTGGAGTGATACGATACCGGGCGTGCCAACGCTGGCGGTGGAGCTGGGGGTCGACCGCAAGACGGTGGATGCGGCCCTGCGACGGCTAGAGGCAGAGGGGCTGCTCGTGCCGCAGGGCGCGGGCCGACGGCGGAGGATTGTCCTGCCAACGGAGGGATTGACGCCGCCCGCGCTGCGGGTAGCAATCCTCTTGCGCGAGCCGGTCGACCGGAGGCTGGATTACATTGTAGAGATCCAGCACCTTCTGGGCGAGGCGGGACATTCGGTCGTCTTCCCGGAAACTCTCGTTGAATTGGGCATGAACGTCGACCGTGTCGCTCGATCCGTAGAGCGAACGAGGGCGGATGCCTGGATCATTGTCGCCGCTTCAATGGAAGTCCTGAAGTGGTTCGAGACGCAGCCGGTTCCGGCATTTGCCCTTTTCGGTTTCGTCGGCGACATGCGACTTCCGGGGACGGGCCCGATCAAGGCGTCGGCCTACCGGGATGCCGTCCGTGCGCTGGTTTCGCGAGGGCACCGGCGTATCGTTCTGCTCGCGCGCCCGCAGCGGCGATTGCCGAAGCCCGGAGTATCCGAGCAGGCCTTCCTCGACGCCTTGAAGGCTGAGGAAATACGCGTCGGCGATTACAATTTCCCGCTTTGGGAGGATACGAAAGCGGGCTATCAACGATGCCTCGACTCGCTGTTCCGTGTCACCCCTCCGACCGCGCTTGTGTGCCAGGAAGCCGTGTTGTTCTTCGCGGCTCAACAGTATCTCTCCGCGCGGGGGCTGTGTGTGCCTGGCAATGTCTCCCTGGTATGCGCGGATCCCGATCCGATCTTCGTGTGGAGTGAGCCATCGGTCGCCCACATTCGCTGGGACAGCCGATTGATTCTGCGCCGAGTCATACACTGGGCGAACAACATCAGCCACGGTAAGGAGGATCTCCGCAAACGGTTTATCCGTGCTGAATTCGTCAATGGCGGCACCATCGGGCCAGTGGCCGAGGGGTAAGGAATCCGATCGCCGCTCGTCCTCGGCACGCTGTTCCGAACTCTATTCCTCTTCGATGTTTCTCAACTCGACCGGCTCGGTGGCGTTTTCGATGTCCTTGATGAGCAAGCGAAGCCGCTCAATGGCTGCCTGGAGGCTTTTGGCCTCGCGATGGGCGAGGAGATCCTTTTCGAGCTGTCGGAGTTGGGGGAGCAGGGGCTTGGCGGCTCCGCCGTATTTCGCGAGGGCTTTCAGGCATTGCGGGATCCGGTCGCCCTTGCCCCATTTGTCGATTTCCATGACCTCGAGGCAGAGGGGCATTCCTTCCTTGATCCGGTGTTCGGCGAGCAGATCGAGGCCGGCCACCCGCACTCCACTCGCGAACATGATGCCGCTCGGCGCGGGAGTGACAATGGCCTCGCGAATGGCGGGCAGGAGCGGTTTGATCTCATCGTAGCTGAGCATCCGATAGATGCCGCCAACCGTGCCGCGGGCGCGACCATCCTGGTTCCGCAGCCCGGCGGCCACGGCCTTGCGGAGCTGTTCCCGGTCGACGCCCTCGAGGGAACGTTTCAGCATCTGGCCGAAGACCGCGAAGCTGAGATAGCGTTGCTCCATGGCGCGCGGGTCGGTCGACGTCGGTTCTTTCGCGAGCATCTCGAGGAGATCGGGAACGGCTTCCATCGCGGGATCCCCGATATTCGCCAAGGCCTCGGCCGCCTCGATGCGGAGCCAAAGATCCTCGTCTTTCAGAGTCTTCCTCAGTGCCGCCACGGCCGGAGACGCCGAACCCTTCAGCTGTGCGAGCGCCTGACAGGCGCCGTAACGGGCTTCGCGCTGCGGGGAATCGAGCATTTTCACCAAGCTGGGAACGACCGCGCTTTTGCGCCGGGCGAGGGCCATGGCCGCTCGCTCACGGACGATCGGCGACCAATTGGCGAGAAGGGTTAGGAGATCGTGGTCATCCATCTGATCGTAGGCGCTGTTGCGGTCCTTGTTGTTCCATCCACGTCCGTCGGCGATGACCGACCGGGCGGTAGCCGCGTCAAGGGCGGGGGCAACGCTCGGGCGTTTTCCGGTAAGATAGATCTTCTGGAGCGGCATCGCGTAGGCCAACAGGGAGCCGCCGGTGCAGTCCCAGCCGGCATATTTGTCGTTCTTCATTTCGGGCGGGCCCTGGTGGAGGAAGGTGCCGTCCCAGCGCCGGGCGAGATCGAAATACCAGGCCCCGAATTCCTCCATCCACGCTCCGGTGGCCTGCGGGCCGGATGGCGCGACTCCGGGGAGCGACCAGAGGATATTGAAGAAGTTGCCGGTGTGGCCGGTGTCGCGCTCGCCGCCGTGGGAGGCCAGACTCATGCGCGAAAAGAATTCCGCGCCCGCGGGTTCATTGAGGAGGTTGAACAGAACTGCTGCCATCCCGTTCTTGCCGTTGTCCTCGTGCGTCTGGGTCCAGGGCTGGTGGTCGCCGTAGGGAATCGAGCCCTTTCCGATGTAGAAACGCAGCAGGCGGGCGCTGCGCTCGATGGCGCGTCCCACTTCCGCATCCTTTACCCCGGCGGCGCGGGCCATGACGAGGCCGGTGGTGAGGGGTAGCCCCGGCGCGTTCATCATTCCGTAGCCCTCGAGACGCCCATCGGGCCCTGCGAAGCGGTGTCCCCAGGAGCCGACGACACTCTGACCGTTGGCGGCTTCCAGGGCGAGACGGTGCAATCCCGGCGCGACCGAGTCGTCGCCGGTCGCCATCACATATTCCGAAAGCAGCAGGATGACATATCCGTAATACCAGGTCTGCATGGAGGCGGCCGAAAAGTTGGCCGCCCATTGGGCTTCCTTTTGGACAAGCGGCAGATAGGCCGGATTTCCGCTGGCGAGCAGGGCGAGGGCATTGAGGGAGCGTGTGATCGGATTCTCTCGGTAGCCGGGAGCGGCCATGCGTTCCGCCAATGCCTCGCATCCCTGCTCGAGGATGCGCTTCGACTTCGGGCAATCGTAGGGCGCGGTGGCGCTGTAGGTTCCGAGAACCGGGATCTTGATCACGATCTCCTCCCGCTGGCCGGCACGCCAGCGGAGGAGCGAGAGTTTGCCTCCGCCGACCTCCGATTCGGCAGTGGTCAATGCCTTGCCCAGTTCAGTGCGAGGGTCGTAGGAAAAGGGCTTTCCTCCGACGCCAAGAAGGACATCGCCGACCGCGAGGATCCCCGCGGAGGGAGAGCCGTCGTCCACCTTGGTGATGGCGATCTGCCGCGCGTCGGTGGTCACGAGTTTGTCGCTGAACATCCATCCGCGGGCTCCGGTGGCCCCGAGTGTCCAGTCGTGGTTGGCGCCGGCGGGAATCGGGTCGCCCTTGGTGAAGTCCGGCTGCGTCATCGCCCCCTTCGGGCCGGCGGCGTGACAGGGGGGGGCGAAGAGCGTCGCGATGATCAGGGTGGCGAGCGCGGAGAGAAGGTGGCGATGGGGGGTCATGGCAATTCTGGAGGATTTCCCTGTGAGGGCGAAGGCGGGTTGAAATTGGAAGAGCGCTCATTTCCGGCCGCCAGTGCGCCCAGTCGGGTCGCGATGTCCTGGAGGCTCTTCGGCCACTCCGTGAGATTGAGACCGACGGCATTCCCGATTTCCGGTTTTCCTATGCCGTCGACGAGGGAGCCGGCCGGCTGGGCGTAGAAAAAGGGAACCTTCTCCTGCCCGTAGGTTTCGGAGAGACTGTCGGCGTAGACCTTGAGGGATGGCGCATAACGCGAAACGTCTTCCGGGATGTTGTCCTTGTCAGGAATCCAGAGCACCCCGCGAACGGCGAAGGGTGTCAGCGGACTGATGCAGAAATTGTAGGTATGCGTCGCGGTCTCGGTGCGGCTGGCCCATTCGTTGTAGTACGGCTGCGGAAAGGGCGGCGCCTGGTCGGCCAGCTCGACCGGGATCTCCTTCCCCTCTTTCAAGAGGATGGCCAGCTCTCGATGATGCTGCCTGAGGGTCTCGATGTATGCGACGACCGCCTTTTTGCACACCTCGGTGTTCGGATAGGCGAGGTTGAGTTCGTCGCGTTCCTTTTCAAAGCCGACTGCCTTCTGCATGCCCTCAAGGGACACCCAGGTGAGCGGTGGATTCTCCGCGCCCAAAGTGACGATGCCAACGGGAACGCCGGTTTGCCGGACCTGCGAGGCGAAATGATACGCTGCCATCGAGGGAGGATCGCCTTCCGCCTGGAAGTCCATATTCTGCCAGCTGGAGACATACTTGCCGCCGCCAATTTCCATTTTCAGCTTGCGTGGAGTGAGGAAGCGCCGGGCATTCGTCTTGATCCGGAACTCGCGCACCAGTGGCAGGGCTTCAGGAGGCGATTCGCCCGCTTTGGTTCGGATCAATTCGCTGGGAAGGGCTTTTGTGCCTGTCAGGATCCAGACGTCTCCGACCAGCACATCCTTAATCGTGCGCGCTTCCCCATTGTTACAGGAGATCTGGAGATCGCGCCCCGTTTCGGATGCGGGCAGGGGATCGAGGGCCACCTGCCAGTATTCGAACTCGCCCACGATGGTTTTCTTTTCCTGTCCGCCGAATTTCACCGTCATCTCGGTGCCTGGAACGCCGTGACCCCAGACGGGAACGGGAAGATCGCGCTGGATGACCGCGTGATCCCGGAAGAGCGTCGAAGGCAGAAGATAGGACTTCCTGCCGTATTTTCTTTCGGCTTCCGCTTGCGCCTTGGCGACGATCACGGGGTCATCCTCGAGAAACATCTGCCTTCCCTCGAAAAAGGCGAACGGGATCGCCGGCAGGCCTGCGGTATTGTAGAGATTGGCGCCGATCGGACTGGCGCTGTAGGCATACTGCACGCCCACCGGTTCCGGGACGGCCGGAGAGGTTACGACAATTTCTTCGCCATCGATGGCCGCTTCCGCCGAATGCCAGACCTTGTCCTTCCCGGCGAGTCGAAAGTGCTTGAGTGGCTCGCCCCTCGTCTCGCGGGCGGGCTCAACGTAAGCGGTCGGATCGCGCTGCACGTCGGCTTCCATGCCTTTGCTCGCAACGAGGAGGCCGCCGCCCGGGCCCCGCTGTTCGAAACGCACGCGCACCTTGTTTCCTTCGATCGTGTGTGATTTGTAGATTGGGCCTGTAAACGCGATGTCCTTGCCATACTCATGGGCGAGAGCCCAGCGGGCGAGACGCTTTCCGGGATCGAGTTTGTTGAAATAATGAATGCCCGTTGGGCGCTCCGGATTCAGATCGTATTGGGGCACCATACCGACGTTGCTGGCATGCATGAAAAAGAGAGTCTGCGCCTCGCGGATATCCGCGAACCCGACGTCGTCGGGATTCGGCTCCCCGTAGCATTGCATCTGGGTGAAATAGAACGGCAGGTCGGGGCGGCCCCAGTTTTGCCGCCATCCGTTCACGAGAGCCTCCATCTTGGCCGCGTAGATCTTCCCATCACCGGCGTTGCTTGTTCCCTGGCACCAGATCGCGCCGCGAATGGCAAAGGGGATCAAAGGAGCGATCTTCTTGTTATACATGCGGCTGGCGCCCTTCCAGTCGTCCGCAATGCCCGGGAGAGGGGGGCGAGGCAGCGCCGGGCCGCCGCGATCCATCAGTGCCTCGCTCTCGATCTGCCAATGCTTTAAGTCCTCGAAGTATTGCGTGTAGGCCGCCGCGCCTTCCGCAGTTGTCGGATTGCTTTGACGAATCCGCCGGGCGATGTCCTGGAGTTTCGGATGATCCGCGAACCCCTCGTAAGCCGTCCACGTCTCCACCGGGGTTGCCCCATGCGTGCAGCGGAGGATGCCAATCGGCACTTGGAGATCCTGATAAAGGTCGGCGGCAAAGGCGAGCGACAGGGCGGAGAAATTTCCGGCCTGTTTCGAGGGCTTCCATCCGTCGGCCGAGGCCGCGCGGCGGTTCGGGAAGAGCGACGAGCCGGTATCGACCGCATACTCGCGGATCGGGACGCCCCGCTTTGACAACTCTGCCGCCAGCGGAGCGCACATCGATTTGCCCGCGAGCCAGTCCATGTTCGACTGTCCGGAGGAAAACCAGACCTCGCCGACAAGGATGCCCTTGCGGGTAATGATCTCTCCATGAGCCCCGGTAACCACAAGATCCCGTTCGTCGAGGGCGGCTTCGAGGGGATCAAGGTGCACCATCCATTTTCCCATCTCGTCGGTGGTGGCGGACTTGCTTTGTCCTCCGAAGACAACGGTGGCCGTGCTGCCAGGCTCCGCCCAGCCCCATACCGGGACTTCCATCTGGCGCTGGAGGATGGCTCCGTCGACGAAGGGCGAGGCAAGTTCGAGAGACGGCGATGGCGCGGCTTCGGCGAAGAAGGGTGAGAAGAGTGACGCGGCGGCGAAAAGGAAGGCCCGGGCGTGTTTCATGGTGGATTGAGAATAGGTGAGGGTTTTGGCTGGGCCGACCGGCAGGAAAAATCCTGCAGGCGTGACCGTGCCTTTGATGGAGGTCATCGGCAGGGCCTTATTGGGGCGAGGCCGGATACTCAAGGCGGGTTTTCAGGGCCGAGGCGGTTTCAGCCTTCATGGCCTTGATCGCCTCGCCGTTCTTCTTTTGCCCCTCGGGATCCTGATGGGCGACCTCGCCGGGAAAGGCCGCATCGTCGGTGCGGAAACTGTGCAGTGGCTGCCAGGGCAGGCCGTTCACCTTGAGATTCCCCATCGGGGCCCGGGCCCAGGCGTAACGCACCGCAACGGGCTCTTTGACCAGCGGGCTCGAAACGAGGATCTGCGTGTTCTGCGATTTCTTGTCGGCGACGGCGTTGGGCACCGCGTTCGCCAGGTAGAAGACCCCGGAGGTGTCCGCGATGGAAAATCCCTCAAGCTCGGAGCCGAAGTCATCCGGCAGCACCGGCAGATCGAAGGTAAGCAGCATCTTGCCGTCTTCCGGGACGGCGGAGAGCAGTTGGGCCGTCTCCCACTGGATGCCCTCATTTCCGTAGACAGTGCGCAAGGCCCAGCGGGCGGCACGCAGCCCGAGTTCCTTCTTTTTCTTGGTGTGAAGCTGCGGGATCTTCTCGTCGTAGGCCGGGATGAAGGTGGTGTGTTCCGGATCACCCGCGTCGGCGAGTCCGAGTCGTTGGGCCTCGCGGATGTAGGCTCCGGGCGACAGGCCCATCGTCTCGAAATTGAGGCGGGTCTGCGCCTGGCCGCCGGCGCAGAGACCGATCACCGCTACCGGCAGGTGCGGGTCCTGGAAGTCCTCTCGCCAACCCTCCACCATCAGCTTCATGAGGATCCGGTAGAGGGCCGGCTTGCAGCTGGCGTTCATCATGGCGTTATTGTAGCCCTGGTGGAAGGCGACGCCCTTGATGTTGAGTCCCTTGAAGACGCCGAACATTCCATTGTAGCAAGCAGCCGCGTCGCTCGGGCTGCGTCCGGGCACCGACCAGGTGCGGATGCTGCCGTCGGGCTTGTTGGGACGTCGGCGCTTCTTGTCGACTCCCTTGGCCTTATCGTCCGCAATGGCCTTCTGGTAGTTTGCCTCGGCGACCCGCCATTTCTCCATCTCGGCCGCGAGAAACTCCTCCTCGCTGAATTCGGCGCGCCGCGCGTCGACCCATTTCAGATACTCCGCCGCCACGGGATTCTCGGCGAACTTGAAGCGGGGCACAAGGCTTTCCATCGAGGCGCCGCCGCGGGAGTTGTCGATGATGCCGATCGGGATCTGCAGGCTGCGCTGGAGGCACGCCCCGAAGATGTAGCCGATCGCCCCCATGTCGAGGGCGACTTCGGGAGTGACCACCTTCCAGTTCTTGTCGGGGTCGTCTTCGCCGTTGATGAACGTGTCCTTGAGGTCGGTTTCCACGTATTCCGACTCCGCGCCGGAGCGGATCCTGATGTGGCGCAGCAGCGGGAGGTGGGCCATGGACGCTTCGAACTCGCCGTCATACACGCCCTTCAGGGCAAAGGCCATATTGCTCTGCCCGTTCATCACCCAGAGGTCGCCCACGAGGAGGTTGTCCAGGATGATGGTTGCACCGTCTGCCTTCACGGTCAGCGTTTGGCCGACCGCATTGGCCGGCTGGGCCGGAAAGGTCACCTCCCAACGGCCCGCGTCACCCCCGGCGCTTGCATCAGCCTTCTCGGTGCCGAACTGGACCGTCACCTTTTGCCCGGGCTCCGCCCAGCCCCAGATGGTGATCGGCTTGTCGCGCTGGATGACCATGTTGCTCCGGAAAATCCCGTGCGTCTTGAGGGCGCCGGCGGAGGCACCGCAAGGATAGAGCGCAAAAGCGACGAGGGTGGAGAATGCGAGAATAAGGTGTCGGGTTTTCATAGGTGGATTTAGCTCCCTCCGGAGAGAGGCCGTCGGATTCGGTCGATGTCAGTTCGACCCATTGGTGGTGCGAAACGGGTAGGCCGGAAAGCCATCCTCATTGATGGGATTGACGTCCGGCTTGCCGCAAAAGGCATAGGGGCAGGCCACCGGAGCGTCGATGTCCTCAGCTCGCAAGACATTGCTTTCCCCGTCGAGGGCACCGGTGGCCGGATGCCAGGAATCTTCCTTGTCCGCGAGCCAGAATCCTTTCGGGGCGGTGCCGTCCCTGGGCGCGAGACCCTCCGGAGGGTCGAACTCGACAACCCTCCGGCCTTGCTTCACGGCGAAGCGCCGGTTGGTCGGGCCCTGCCGGTCGATCCTCTCGCCGTGGGCAGCGCGCCGGGCAAGAAGGGCGAGAATCGTCTCACTCAGGCGCAGAGTGGCTGATTCGCCAAGCGTAAATAGGGCGACTTTCATGGTTCGTTGTCGGTTGCCGTGGGAGCTTCCCCTTCCGGAATGCCGTAGAAGCGAAGGGCGTTGGCATGGAAAAGCTTCCCGGTGACCTCGGGGCCCTTGGCGTCGAAATAGTCCCGGACGAGCTGGAGCACGGCCGCATAGTCGCCCGAAGTTTCCGAGACCGGCCAATCGCTGCCGTAGACGAGGCGATCCTCGCCGAAGCATTCGAAGGCAAGATCGATAACGGGTTTGTAAAAGGCGATGTCGCGCGGGGCGGGCTGCTCCCTGACCCGACCGAAGAGGGCCGAGACCTTGCAGTAGACGTTTGGATACTTCGCCGCGGCGCGCATCTTCGCGACCCAATCCGGATCAAGCGGCTGGCCGTCCAGTTGCAAATTGCCGAAGTGGTCGAGGATGATCTTCAGCTTCGGCAGCCGCCGGGCGATCTCGGAGACGTCGTCGAGGGTGTATTTGTCGAGGAGGAAATCGACGGTCCGGCCCATCTCGGCGGTGCGCTCGAGATCGCGGAAAAAGGCCTCGGTCAGGGTTTCCTGAGTGCGGCCCGACAGCCGGTAGCCGACATAGCGTTTGTCCTGGCAGAGCTTTTCAAAAAGCGGCCCGAACGCGTCGGTTCCGATGACCGGAGAGAGGTTGCCGACGACGCCCCGGTAGAGTCGCTTGTTGTGCGCGGTCACATCGAGGTTCCACTGGTTGTCGGGGAGGAATTGACCGGCCTGGACGACCACAACGCCTCCGACCCCGTTGGCCTTCGCGATGGGCTCGTGCTGTTCCGGCAGGAAGGAACGGTAGAGGACTTTGTCGTCCTTCCGAATCCAGTAGATGCCATCGGGGCGTCCGATGTCCCAGAGGTGGACGTGACAGTCCACGATCGGAACCCCGGGAGATTCACCCGCATGTCCCGACCCGGCGGGAAGAAGGCAGAAGAGGAGTGAAAGAAGAACGACGGGGGTGGATCGCATGGGAATTCGGGGAGTCAGTCCTTTTGAAGTGTCTCGACCTGTCGAAGAATCGCCTCAGCGACCTGCCGGCCGAGTTTCCCGCAGCCGGCACCCGTGAAATGCACGTTGTCGGGGGCGGGCGAGTATTTCTCCAACTCCGGCAACATCAGGGCATGCAGGTCGTTGATCGCTACGTGGTGCTTCTTCATGACCCGAAGGGCCGCTTCCTGATACTGGCTTTCGACGGGCGGCGTGATCAGGGTTTCGGTCTTGAATCGAACCAGCATCGTCTTTTCGGCGGCGGGACAGACCGGCGTCGTCGTCGCCCAGATCAACCGGGCTCCGGTCTTCTCCAGACGGGTCACCAGTTCCTCGAGCCTCTTCTCGTAGGCAGCCGGCGACCGGTCTTCCTTCGCGTATTGCCATCCGTACATGTCCCACAATCCCCAATTGAAGTGGATGACGTCCCACTTGCCGTCGCCGAGCCACTCGTCGATTTTCCTGATCCCCGTGCCGGTATACTCGGCATTCCCCTCGTTCTTGACCACGTCGGCTTTGCCTTCGAGAAGCCCGCAGACGACCTTGAAATAGCCGCCCGCGATCGAATCCCCGATGACGAGCACACGCGGCAGGGATGCGCCCGGAGCCGCTTCCGTTTTCTCTTCCGCCGTCGCGGTGAAGATCCCGAGGGCAAGGGCGGCGGGAAGAAGCATCGCGGCCGCCAGCGGTGATGTCTGTTTCATGCCGATCAGTTGGTAGCGTCTTTCTTTCCCGCCAGTTGCCCCCAAGCCTCGGCAAAGCCCTTACCAATCTGCGCGACGATCTTGGCCGAGCCCAAGTAGTGGAACTCGAAGTTGGACGTGCTATTCCGCAGGATCTCCAGCTCCGTGGGATTGAACGTCTTCGCATAGAGCTTTTCCAATTCCGCCTTCTGTTCGTCCCGGCTCAACTTGCCTTCCTCCTTGAGCTTCTTCTCTTCCTGCTTGATCGGCTTCTCGCGTTCTTTCAGCGCGGTGACCTGCTCGTCCCAGTAGTTTTCTGTCAGGACAGCGGCGACATTGCCCTTGAACTCGGGCATGGACGCGGGCGCGGCCATGGCGTCGCGGATGGTCTGGTGGGTGGTCTTGTAGCGCTGTTGGTCGGGGCCGTACTTGTCCGTCGGGCCTCCAACACCGATGACGCCGATCACGAAGGGCAGCTTCGGAGCCGACAGATCCTTCCGCACGTCGCGAATGAAATCGGCCATGACCGTCGTATAGGCGTCATAGCCGCCCGGCTTTCCACGGTCGGGATAGGTGCCGCCATCGACCATGTCGTTCCAGCCCTGGAACCAGACGAAGCCCGCCAGCTCGTATCCGGCCTTGGGATCGTAGTCGGGGTAAACGCGCTTGATATCGGCCAGCACCTTCTTCACGTGCTCGAGCATGAGACGGTAGTAAACGCCCGTCGCCTCCGCCTTTTCGGCCTTCATGGCGGCGAGATCCTTGCCCTGCTTCTTGAAGCCCTCCAATTGCGCCGCATTGAATTCGTAAGGCCCGGCGCTGGGCGGCCGGAAATCGGTATTCAGGCTCTTGCCACCCCAGGAGGTCTTGATGATCAGGATCGGCTCGTCGACCATCTTTTCCATATAGATTCCGAAGGTGAACTCGGGGCCGATCTTGGGGCCGTTCTGCGCCGCGCCGAAACCGGCGGTCAGCTTGCCGGTCTGTTCTTCGTCGGCGCAGCCGATCGACGAGATCCAGACCTTGTCACAGACGCGCGGCGTGCCATCGGCAGTGCGCATCGCCTCGAGAATCGGCGCGGTCTTCGGGTCGAGGCGCATCGTCTCGAAAGTGCTCACGTTCGCGTGCCCCTGCATGTTCGACTGCCCGGCGAGAACGAAAACCTTGAGCGGCTTCGTTTCCGCCGAGGCACTGCCGACAAACGCAAGCGCGAGAATGGGCAGAAGGCACCGGATAGGGAAGTGGTGGGGATTTTTCATAGCGATGGGTGGTTTGTTAGGGTCGTGGGTTTTGATTTGGGGTGGCTCAGGCCAGGAGCTGTTGGATCGCGCCCACCTGATCGAGCTTCTTGCGGGACATTTCCTGGTCCAGGTCGCCGTAGTGCTTGATCGGGTTGCCGTGGGCGTTGAGAAGGGTCGTGTACCAGTTGCCGATGGTCTTGTGACCTTCGGTGCCGTGGAAGGGAAGACGGAGATAGCGTCCGGCCATGTTGAGACTGCAATTGTCCCCCGCCAGAACGACGAAGGGAGCCTCGGTGCCCGTGCCGTGGTGGGTTTCGCCACCTTCGGGGAAATACAGGATCATGGTGTTGTCGAACATGCTGCCCTTGCCCTCCGGCTCCGCCTTGAGGCGCTCGACGATGCGGGCGACCTGCTGCATGTGGCCGATGCGGATGTTCTCGCGGATCTTGTCCGCCGGAACCCCGCTGTAGCTTTCGTTATGACCGATCGCGTGGATCGAAATCCGATCGCCCTCGTTTCCAGGCAGCCCCCTGACGGGAGTTGAGAGTTCGTCGATCGTGTAGGTCACGACATTGGTCAGGCCGGTGATCAGCGCGGCGATGAGGATCTCGGTCATCGCCTCCTGCTTCTCCGGGGAACTGGCGTTCATCCCGCCGTCGGCGTGGATCGGGGCGATCTTCGGAATGTGCTTGGCGATGGAGCCCGACATCTTGGACAGCTTCAGGTTGCGGGCCTGGATCGCTTCGATGGAGTTGATGTGGCTGCTGAGCTTGACCTTTTCGTAGCCCTTGAGGATGCCGGCTTTGAAGGATTCCTCGCTTTCGAGGAAACTGAGCATGCCGTTGTCGGAAGCGACCGCGCCGGGATCGGTCACGGATTTGAAAAGCTCGTTGTAGGCTGTCTGCGGATCCGCGTAGCAATAGTTCCTCTGGTGGGGACCAGACGCCGAGTAGCCGGAGACAATCCCCGTCCTGTAGCCGGTGTAGTTCCCCGTCAGCGAAAGCTCGACATGGCCGAAAGGGGATGGAAACAGCTTCGCGAGCTCGAAGTCGATGGTGGCACGCTTGATCCCGCTGAGCGAGTTGCGATTCGATTTGTAGGCCCCCATCACGGAAGAATAGGAGAAATGGCCGTTCTCGCTCATCATGCAGGAGAGACCCTGGAGGATGCTCAGATTCGCCTTGTGCTTCTCCAGCCCCTGCAGCCAGAACGGCAATTCGTGGCCGTCCAAGTCCACCTCAAGGGCTTCCTTTTTCTCATCCTTGGCCTTGTCCTGTGCGGAGAACGTCGGAAGGGCAAGCTCCAGAGGGCGCTCCCCGTTCGATTTGCGGATGAACACGAAGCGCTTTGGAGAGCCGCTGGCAGCGGGCACGCCGCCAAATGCCTCGAGCGATGGGATGAGCGAGAGGGCACCCGCGCCCAAGACGGAGGTTTTGACGAAATCTCTTCTGGTTTTCATGCTCCTAGTTGTCGGTTGATTTGCGATAGATGAAAGAATCGGATGTGAGAAGCGAGACGATGACCGCATCAAAGCTGCCGCCACTTTGCACGTAAGCCTGATCCGCGTCGATGAGCGTCTTCGAGTCCGAGAGGAATTCATTCCGCCCAATAAAGTAACGAAAGGCATGGCGGATGATGGACTGGCGCACCTTGACGGATTTCCCCAGCCGTTCGGCAAGCTCGATCGCATCCCGGACATCGCCGTCCAGCGCCGGATCGTCCGTGCCCGCGAGATGACCCGTGGCATCGACCGGAAGGGTCTTGTAGATATCCCTGAGGTCGTCCTGCGGCGCGCCTTTGTCCGGCATCTTCTTAATCAGGTTGTCGGGATGCTCCAATGATTCCTCGGTGCGGAAGCGCCCGAAGTCGTCATACATCTCGAAGCTGTTTCCCAAGGGGTTCATCCTCTCGTGGCAACCCCAGCAGTAGGTTGCTTCCGTGACCCCCGTGAGGCGGCTGCGCAGGGTCTTGGTGTGATCCTCGGGAATGACGGCATCCACGGTGACGGGCACGTCCGGCACGGTGCCGGCCAGAAGTTTCTCCCTCACCCACTTGCCGCGCCGCACCGGATCGGTCTCCGTATTTCCGGCGAAGGCGATGAGCCAGGCGGGATGGGTGAGCATGCCTTTGCGGTGCTCCATTTTCGCGGGCTGGGTGCCGGGGTAATCCCAGTTCACCAGATCGAGGTTGAAGCACTTCGCGACGGCCTCGCCTCGCAGTTGCTTTCCGGTGCGGGTCATCGCCTCGGTGACACCGTGGGATGGATAGGCGGGAAACGGGACCGCCGATTTCTGCCCCTTCCCAAGCCGCTGGACGTAGCTTGCCATGGATTGCTTCAAAGCATTGACCGAACTCAGGCGCCCTTTTTCGGTACCGATCGTCTCCGCATTCACATTCCTGACCGGAACCTCTTTCAGGAAGGGCACGTGGGGCTTGAGGTCTTCCGCCTCGAAGTTCTCCCAGCCCTTGTCCTTGAAATACTCGTAGATTTTCCCGATCTGCTGCGTCGAGGTGGTCATCGCCTCGTTGTTGCCGGAGTGGTAGACGTAGAAATCCTCCGTGGTGAGGAGCTTCTCGAAGACGTTCTTGTCGCTTTCAAGGATATGCTCCACCAACATGTCCGCCTCCGAAACGAGCCGTCCCGTCGCGGTGGTGTAGTCGCCGCCGAAGCGCTTGTTGTCCTTGAAAATCGGGAGCATGCGCGGATAGCCGAAGAAATCGCGGAAGAAGCGGAGCTCGCGGATCGGCATGTTCGTGAAGCTGTCGGCGAGGCCGATCCGCTCCACCGCCTCATCGATGACATAATACTGGTCGCGCTTGGCGAGCATGCGCTCCACCTCCCGCTTGTAATCCTCGCGCGTGCTGAGCATTCCGGTGGCGGCAGCCGCAGCCAGCTCCTTGTCGGGGCTGCTATCGGTGAGCGCGTAGGAAATGGCATAGCTGGCATCGTAAGGGGAAAGCATTTTCCTGCCATGCTCGTCCGCCTGACCCTCGCCGAATTCATTGCGGTAAACGAAATCCGAATTCAGGATGAGAGTCTGGATGAGTTTGGCGATCGCCTTCTCGTTCCCGATATTCTCGAAATCCGATTTCGTCTGTGCGCAGTAGGCATCCCTTTCTTTCCCAGAAGGAGAACGTTCGAGGATCTTCGCGAATAGCTGGTCGACGAGATTGCCTGTCACCTCGTCGCCCGGCGAGCCGGCCTTGACGCGCTCCTGTTTGAATTCCTCGTCCCAAGCGGCCATGCATTTGGCGATGATCGCGTTGTAGGGATCCCCCTTCGCGCGATTCTTCCTGATCGCTTCGCGGATGATGGCCAACTCCGCATCGGCGGGTGGAGCGGGCAACCTGGACTGGGACTTTGGAAGGCGCTTGCGGAGGTCTTCCATGTAGCCGCGCATGAAGACGACGCGGGATTCTATCGTCCTCTCGTTCACTCCGAACACGAACCAATCCCTCTCGCATTTCCCGATGACCGCATCGTCGGACACACCTGCCTGCGAGTGCCTCTGGATGCCGGCCCAGATGTCGTTGAGCTCATCGCGGGAGGGAGCGGCGGTGTCAAAGACCGGCTTTTTGAGGGGTTTCCCATCCGCACCGATCGATTCCCGGAGAGGCGCGGGGTTCGTAGGCACGAATACCGGGAGCATGGCAGTGTTCCCGGCGCCGTAAAGCTCGACCAGCAGACTCTCGATGTTGCCGTTCAAGTAGCTTTCGCGCGAAGCAAGGGTTTTGCCATGCGCCCATTCCTGCGCCATGATCGCCTGGATCGAGGGGATGTTGTTTTTCTTCGCCGCGAGCGAGATCATGTAATCCGCGACATCCTTGGCATTGGTGATCATTGTCAGGAGATGACCTCCATCGAGGATGGTGGTGTCATAGTAGCGGACGCCGCTGTCGGTTGGCAGCAGGAACGGGTTGGTCAGGCTGAGCTGCCGGTTGTTGCTGCCGATGACAGGGTGCCGGGTGCCGTCGACATCGATCGCAGGCGTGTGCTCCAGCAGCTTGTTGAACTTGGCATCGAAGATGAACTCGCTGATCAGCCAGCGCCGGTCGGGGGTGAAGGCTTTGAGATCCTTGTATTCGCCGGAGAAAAGCTTCTCATGGTTCACGTAGTTCCCGTAGGCGGGCATCCGCAGTTTGTCCTCGAGCTTCGAGGCATTGTATTTCCCAAGCTCTCCCGACATCCAGGCAAGCAGTTGCTTGCGCTCGTCTTCCGAGGGCTGGCTCTTCTTTTTCTTCGGCGGCATCTCCTCCAGATACACTTTCTCCTGCATGCGGTTGAGCAGATCCA
>JAHEDC010000330.1:0-5078 GCA_024641425.1 Verrucomicrobiales bacterium
CTTCCCGTGGTGGTGGTGCACGGACTCGATGAGATCGCGGATGTTCTGCTCGCGCGAAGCACCCTCCTCCGCCGTCTTGCACGAGCGCTTGGTAAACTCGATGAACTCGATCTCGTCGATGAGCTTCTGGAAGCGCATCGGATACGGCGCGGACGGCCCACACATCTCATCGCGGTAGCGTTCGATCAGCTCGACGAACTCCGCCAGCGCCTCGCGCGCCCGAGCGGAAAGCCCGCCCGTGAAGTCATCGTCCCGCAGCGTCTCGTAAATACTCTTCTCCCACTGCCGGCTGTATTCCGTGGCCTGCGTGATCGTCCCGGCCCCGATGCCGCGCGGCGGATTGTTCACGACGCGGAGGAGATTCACGTCGTCATCCGGGTTACAGATTAACTGTAAATACCCAAGCAAGTCCTTGATTTCCCTGCGGTCGTAGAAACTCATCCCACCAATAACGCGATACGGCACCTTGGCCTCGCGGAGGTGGTTCTCGAAGATCCGCGACTGCGCGTTCATCCGGATCAACAGGGCGAAATCGTTCCAGTCGCGCTTCTCGGTATTGTGGATCTCGACCATTTCTTCGACGATGATCCGCGCCTCCTCGCGGTCGTCCGGCATAAGAACGAGCCGCACCGGGTCCGTGCCCTCCTTCTGGCTCCAAAGACGCTTTTCCCGGCGGTTCGCATTGTGCCGGATGAGACTGTTCGCGGTGTGCAGGATCGGATTCGTGCTCCGGTAGTTTTCCTCCAGTTTGATGACGCGTGGATTCGGGAAGAAGCGTTCGAAGTCGAGGATGTTCGAGATTTCCGCCCCCCGCCAGCCATAGATGCTCTGGTCGTCGTCGCCCACCACGCAGACATTGTGCTCGGCGTTCACCAGGTGCTGCACGAGTGCCATCTGCTGGCTGTTCGTGTCCTGAAACTCGTCCACCATCATGTAGCCGAAGCGGGACTGCCATTCCTCGCGCACCGGCGGATGTTCGGCGAGCAGCTTGACTGCAAGTATGAGGAGGTCGTCGAAATCGACCGCATTCAGCAGCTTCAATTCAGACTGATACCCCTTGTAAATGTCGTGAATCAACGCGTTCGCATTGTCCGAGACCGGAATCCCCCGGCTTTTCTGCCGTCCGATCAGCCCCAGCGCCTCCTGGGGATCAAGCTTCTCGTCCTTCCCTGCCTTCTGCGCGATCAGTTTCCGCACCAAGCCGACCTGATCCGATCCCGTGTAGATCGAAAAGTTCCGCTTGTAGCCGAGGCGGTCGATGGACGAGCGGAGGATGCGCACGCAAAGCGAGTGGAACGTCGAGACGGTGAGTTCCTGCGCCGCCGCCTTTGAGACCATCCCGCCGACCCGTTCGCGCATCTCGTTCGCCGCCTTGTTCGTGAACGTCACGGCAAGGATTTTCGAGGGCGCGATCCCCTCGTCGATCATGTGGGAGATGCGCGTCGTCACCACCCGCGTCTTGCCCGTCCCGGCCCCGGCCAGAATGAGCACCGGCCCGTGAATCTGCTGCACGGCCTCGCGCTGGGCGGGATTGAGGGTGGAAAGGTTGGCGCGGCGGCGGGGCTTCGGGGTCGGCTTCGTCGGAAAGGGCATCCTGGGTCGGGCGAATTCGGGTTGGCTGGTTGGTGGCCCCCTCCCTAATCCGTCCCCTCCCCATGCGCAAGAACGCGTCCTCGAATTTCCGTCCAAGCCACCTAGCGGCTCGAAATCCGGAGCCTTACATAGACACCGTCTGTTCCTTCGGGCATTGTGACCACGTAGACGACCGATGCCGTGCCGTCTCCGACCGGAGTCTCGCTGACGAAGGCGATGTTAGTGGGATCGGAGGAATAAGTCGCGAGATCGAGGGACACTTCGGGGATGACGAGGGCATCATCGGCGCCGAGATTGCGCGGAAAATGGACGAGCATCCTCCCATCGGCGCCGGAATCGGCGCGGAGGACACCGGGGCCGGAGGCGGAACTCAGGGCGTTCGTCCCCAGGGCGTGCTCGGCGAAGGCTCCGAGACCGTCGAAGTCGCCATCCGCGACGGGATCGCCGACGAAGACAACGCTGTCCGACTGCCCTGGGGAGCCGCCGGGGAGCGCACTATTGCGCCAACTGGAAGCAAGGCCGTGGTCCGGATTCCCCCCAGGATTCACGAGCACGAGGGCGTATCCCGATCCATCGGCCGCCGTCGGCCAAGGAGGACTGTCATCATAGCGGAAATCGCGGATCGTGGCGTCCGAAGCGTCGAGAATCGCCAGCCTCTCCCCACCGTTGTTCAGTCCCGTCCCGTTCCCGAAGATTCCCGCGATCCGGTCGTCCAGACCGCTCCCGTAGCGGGCCCGGAACGCGGCCTCGTTCTTCACCACAAGCACCCGTTCGGCGGGAGCGAGGGTCGTGACGGAAGCTCCCGTAAAGTCAAAAACGATCCCGGCTACAAATCGAACCCCCGTCAGATCGACCGACATTGAACCGATATTCATGAGCTCGACGTATTCGAAATCGTCCTGGTCCAGGTAGCCCGCCGTCACCTCCTCTGTCGAGAGGGGGGCCGGGTGGTACATGATCCGTGACACGACGAGATTCGTAGCGGAAGCCAACTCCGAGCCGATGACGAAATTCGCGCTCACCGGCGCGCTCCACATGGCCCCATTGCGCGTCCGGGCGTTCACAAGGGTCGTGGCGTCCAGAACCAACGGCGAGGCGACGTCCGTGTGGTTGATCGAGAGCCGGGCTTTGAGCAAGAAATCGGAACTGCCAGCGCCCTGGTTCATCCCGTGGATGGCGAGGATGTTCGTCCCGTTGCGAACGAGGGACTTAAAGGCGGAGAGATCGTAATCCACATAGTTGGCGATGGTGGTGCTATCGAGCACGGATCCCGTCGCGGAAGCGTTCCATGCCGCCGGGCTCGGGGCACGCGCCATCGCCACCTGGGTGCCGTTGAGATACGCGACGAATCCGTCGTCGATCTTCATGCCGAGGAGGAGGGAGTTGATGCTTCCCGCATTGGCGAAATCGAACGCGAAGCGGAAATAGCCCGAGGCATTCTTATTAAGCAGGTCGGAGCGGATATCGGTCGTGATCTCGGGGATGAAGTCCCCGCCGCTGCTGTCATACCCGAGCCCGTTCGTTCCCAGGGTCCACGAGGCATCGCTGAAACTTTCCGGCAGCGCCGTCCAGGTCTGCCCCAGGCTCCCGTCGGTCGGGACGAAGTAGCGGCACTCAGCCGACTCGCCGATGACAACGGTGTTCACGGGCGTACCCGCGAAGCCACGGGCGCTCGGAGAGATGGATCCATCGGGCAGCCGGGGATCCGATCCGTCAGTGGTGTAATAGATCGTCCCGGTCGGAGCGTTCAGAATCACCTCGAATCCCTGGGGCACCACACCGCCCCCCGTCGCGAAAACCGGCAGGGCCGGAAACTGGCTGTCGATCCACTCCACGCGGGCCGCGAGCCAGCCTTTCAGCTGCGCGACCTCGCCCGGCCAGCCAGTCAGTCCTCCCGCGTAAGGACCGCCGTTCGTCTGGTACTGCGTCCAGCGCATGAAATTCCGCGCCTGAGCCTCACTGATCTCGGCCGCCATCCCATCGATGACGGCATTCATGTTCGCGACCGAAAACGGGCCCTTCCGGAGCTGGAACCAGCGGTCCACGGCGCGCTGGAATTCCGCCGGGCGCGTGCTCTGCACCGCCGGGGGCGCTTGTCCATCCGCAGAGTATCCGAGAACCCGCCCGTACCACGGATAGCGTAAGTCATACCAGGATAGACTTGAATCACCGGTCCCGTCCCACCGACGGGGATCGGACGCGCGCCCGTCGTTGTCGCAGCCCATCGTCCGGTCGAAGTCCCAGATCGG
The DNA here is from genome assembly GCA_024641425.1 of Verrucomicrobiales bacterium. GTDB lineage: Bacteria > Verrucomicrobiota > Verrucomicrobiia > Verrucomicrobiales > DEV007 > JAHEDC01. The sequence continues at coordinate 3,843 of JAHEDC010000330.1, forward strand.
CCCCCCGTTGAGTTTCTGGCCTCTCTCCTTGAAGAACCACGCGCTCAGGCGTCCCCAGTCCACATTCATGGCCAGGGTGTTGAGCAGCATGTGGTCGATGAAGGAATCGACGTCGATATATTCGGAGAAATGCAGTCCTGTGCTCGGATTAATCCCATTGGCCGCACTAAGGGCCGCGTTCACGTTGTTGCAGTAGGCCACGAGCCAGTTCCGCTGCGCCGTCGTGATATAATAGGCGCCCGGCTTGTTGGGATCCGGACCGCCGTTCGGATAGATGTGTACCAGAGCTCCCATTCCGCCGACCGAAAATGTCGGCTCCCCCGGATCTCCCCGGTCTTTCTTGAAGATATATCCGCCGCTGATGTTCGGCTCCGTCGTGATGGTGGCGTCGAGGCCGGCAACGTCGATGCGGTCGTCGTCCCGGTTGAGCTTGTGCATCAGGGAATAAACGCCAAAATAATCGCTTGAGGAGGATGCGACGGTGCCATCGACATCGCCGCCATTCACGTTGTTGTAGACCTCGACAAACCGTGTCTCCGCCGCGTAACGACCGGACTGGCGGCTGATCTCATACATGAAGTCGTTCCGGAAAAGGGCGAGGTCGAACTGATAGCGGGCGCTCAGCACCCAGTCGTCCTCGCCACCGAGGCCCAGTGGATTGATGGAATTCGCCGCCCAGTTCGTCTCCCCCCACGTCTCGATCGAAAGGGCGTACTTCGGCCATCCGGCGCTGCTGGATCCGCGTTTCCTCGCTCCCATGCGGGTCACGAGGTCGGGAGGATTGAGGAGCGAACTCCGGGGATTCACGGCACCCTTCGGTTCAAAAATGGCCATGATCATGGGGCGGCGATTCGTGTCGCCGCTCTCGTAGGGAGCGCCGCCACCGAAGCTGTCGAGCAGGATCATAGGCAGGTTCGAGGTCGCTGCCGCCGCACTCGGGGAAAGCCGGAAATAGGCCTCGGTTCGCGATTTCGCTTCCAAGGCGCCCCCAAGAAAAGCTTTGGCCCGAAGCTGTGTGGTTGCGCTCAGATTCAAGGGAGCTGAATAGACGGGCGACGGCGAGAGAGGATCATCGGTCGGCACGCTCCCGTCGGTCGTGTAGCGGATAACCGCGCCCGGTGTGGGAACCGAAAGGGTGACTTGCGTCGACCCGACGAAGCACTGGGTCGGGGGAGAGAACTCGATAGGGGCCGGTCGTGCGAGTTTCAAGGTGGCGTTTGGCGCGCCAGGGGTGGG
>JAHEDC010000330.1:5088-7515 GCA_024641425.1 Verrucomicrobiales bacterium
GAAGAAACCGTTCTGAACGCCGGCACTGAGATCCTGGAACTCACCCTTCAGTTCGGGCTCGAGAAGGACGTCGGAGCTCCCCTTGCTGTCATTGAGAAGTTGGAACGAAAGGATGTTCGTGCCAGCGACCAGTTTTCCCGCGAAATCGATGGCGTGGAATGCGAAGGGATCCCCGAGGCGAACTTCGCCCGACGGTTCCCCCTGCGGAATTACCGCGAGGGAATCAAAGGCCGGATTGGCCGGAGCCCGGTCCATCGCGATGACTTGACCGTTAAGATAGGCCACGTAGCCATCCTCGTGCCGAAGCGCCAGGGTAAGCGTGACCACTTCCGCCGGATTCGCGACCTCAAAGGGAATCCGCACATAGGCCGAGCCATTCTTGTTCCGCATCACCGCATCGAGATTCCCTCCCAAAGTGACAATAGGCGGACCATACCCGTATCCCAAAGGTATCGAATTCATCGTCCACCCTGAATCGTCAAAGCTCGGGAGACGCCAGTCCTCCACGACCACCGCCAAGGGAACAAACCACCGGGAGTTCGATCCCTGGGTGAAAAGCGTCCGGGTTTCCAGAGCTCCTCCGGTTCCCCTCCCGAACGAAATGTCCGTATACTGATTGGGAAAAACCGGCGAATAGGCGTCGACAACAGTCAGTCCGTCCGGCTGCACAAGAGCAAGGTACTCGCCGCTCTCGTTCAAGCTGAAATTCGTATGGAGTTCCGAGCCCGCCACCGCCCGGTTCTTCCCCGAAGCGAAAACGACGAGATAGCCGTTGGCGGCGATCGTCACGTCGGGGAAGGCCCACTTCGAGAGACTGCCGGGATTGTCGGTCAAATAATAACCGAGAAGGGCCACCGCGGAGGCCCCGTCGTTCTTGATCTCGATCCAGTCTGATGCCTGCCCGTCGCCATCGAGGAGCCCGTTTTGGTTGGCGGCGACGAATTCGTTGATCGTCAATGCGGCGCGTAGCGGCATGACGGGAGACATGGCAAGAAGGGTCGCAATGCAGGCGGCGAAACAACGGCCGCGTGGGATGAAGGGCAGGTTAGCGCGATACATGGATACTCGTTTGGGGAAAGGAAGCGCGGGCGACAAGTGTATTTGAACCTTGTTCCGCACGCGCCGTTCCCTCTATGCTTAGGATATCGGCTCTTCCAAAGCAATGTGAAAAGTCTGACCATCTCCCTTACCCTTAGACCTAAAGCCCCGGAGGATGGCGCAGTTTATAGCCTTTCGCAGGCCTGCTGCTCGTCTGCCAGCTTGGGCCACTTCCCCCTCCGTAGCCCGTATCGAGCCGGACGCCACAGATCGTCACGAAGCAATGGCCCTTTTTCGCATAAACGGTGATCCATCGCCCGGGTCCGGCCTTGCCAAATTTTCGGAAATCCTTTGAACCCATTGGCCTCCGCAGCAACTTCGCATTGATCAGGGCGTACGAAACGGTCCCCGAACAATCATATCCCCGATCCTCCACACGCGCGTGGCCTCCCCCGTAAACGTAAGGTTTCCCCTGGAGTCGGTTTCCGGCCATCGCCGCCTGCTTCACCGGTTCGGGTGCTTTTTTCGGAACGGCGACTCTCCCCTCACGCAGAATACCTGTCTTCCCCGGAACGAACCGATAGACGTATGGTCCTCGCGCCTTCCCGAATCCGCACGAACCCAAAAGTGATACTCCTCCCAACAAAAGAACCCCGACGGCCCCCCGGCGGACGAGAGAGCGAATCCATGAAGCAGGGAATTTTGAAATCATCCGGAAAATTTACCCCGGAATCTTAAAAAATAAACCTTTCCGAAGGATCGACGACTACTTTTCCCGGTAGATCCGGTAGGGAGGAAGAAAACCCGACGCATCATAGGGAAGCGTCCCGCGCTCGGGGATCTCGATGAACTCACCGTCCTCCCCCTCGTACCCCATTTTAAAATGATCCCCATCGCGCAGGAGCACGATGTCGTCCTCGGTCACCCCCTTCGGATTCAGGGACTCGGGAGCACGATACGAGGTTTCCGCCTCGACGGCGGCGATCTCCTCCGCCGACGGGCGTTGAGAGTCGGCGGCTTGTTTAACAGGGTCGCCTTTCTCTTCGCCGCACCCACAGAATAAGCCGGCGGTTGCCAGGGCGAGCAATCGATCAATCTTCATCGTTCCCCATCATAGCCGTGCGCCCGGCGATTTGTAAAAAGGAAATACCATCCCTCCGCAAGTTGCCACTCTATCCTGAAGCGCACAGCGCCCGCGAGCTATCTGACCGCATGCCCCTCAAGCAGACCTTGGATCTGCGCGTCATTTGGAGAGAGCAACTGAAGGTCCTTGAACTCGGCGTCCCCATTGATCGCGGCGAGATAGACCGTCGGCGGGTTCGTGATCACCTCGCTCGCGTACTCCGCGAGCTTCTTACCCTCGAGGAAAACGATGAAGTGTCCCTTGAT
>JAHEDC010000331.1 GCA_024641425.1 Verrucomicrobiales bacterium
TTTCACTGTTTGATTCATGCTCAGTTTCATCGGATTCGATAAATAATTTTGGATCTTCGGGATTTCGTGCGGGATACTGCAACGGGTGTATTTCGGTGAACGCACAAAAAAGTAGGGCATTCATCCGATTCTTTGCGAATGCCGAGCGGGGAATTACGAAACGCGACGCATTTTCATGAATATAATTTTCATAAAGAACGCGAAGTGCCGAGCCTGTTGGCAATACGGGTAGTGGATATCGATCAACGCGTCGGTTCCCATTTGCGTTTTGGAGTTTGGATCCTCTGCCGCTCTCTGGGAGCGAGGGGATCGTACGGAAAGCGCCGGAGACCGGAGCAATCCAAAAGCTGGTACCAGGTTCTGTAAAGGGACTGGTCCTTAATAACTTAAAAACCCATCTCGAACTCCGCGCCCGTTATGCGGTCGAGGAACGTCTTGAATTCCCGCGCCCGCGTCCGCGTGCCTTCCGAAGCCGCGTCGGCGACCAGGATCGGTAGCCGCGCCTTCCCGCCGGACGAGACGACCAGCGGCGCCTTGCTCGGCGCGTCATTCCGGGTTTCAAGCGTGAGGAGAACCCCCGTCTTCTCCGCACCGACCGCGAGGGAGCCGGTCAGCAAGGCGAGGACGGGAAGCACACGGAGGAAAGCGTGGAGCGTCATGGATGGGCGAAAGGGAACCCGGAATCGGGCCGCGACGCAACGTTCTTTATCGGGCGCGGCGAGGCTCCTGCCTCGTGGGCGGGTGGGGGCGAGGCTGGAGCCTCGGTGACAGCGGCGTTACCAAGCTGGAGCTTGGTAACGCGGCGAAGAAACCCGAATTGACGAGGATATACATAGGTGTATACTCCGACGTATGAAAACGACGCTTCAAAAATGGGGGAACAGCCAGGGGGTGCGGGTGCCGAAGGTGATTCTGGATACCATCGGCCTGGAAGTGGGAGCCGAGATCGAGATTGATCTGTCCGACGATGGTTCGGCGATCACGATCCGTCCGTCGGTGCCTTCCCGCCCGGTGCGGGGCCGGTACCGCATCGAGGATCTCGTGGCGCGGATCCCCAGGGACGCGAAGATCGAGGAGATCGGGTGGGGAGAGGCTCAGGGGAAGGAGGTCTGGTAGTGGCTGTTTACGTTCCGGCCCAGGGGGACTTCGTCGTTCTGACCTTCGATCCGCAGGCGGGACGCGAGCAGATGGGAAGGCGCCCGGCCCTCGTGGTAAGCGTTGACGCCTTCAATCTCGGCACCCGCATGGCCATCTGTTGTCCGATTACGAATACGGATCGCCGGAGTCCGTTTCACATTCGTATCCCCGAATCCTCGTCGTTGACGGGATTCGTGATGTGCGAGCAGGTGAAATCGATCGATTACAGGTCTCGGAAGGTGAGATTCGTGGAGAAGTCACCAACCGAACTTCTCAACGAGGTCTTGGCTGTGATCGACGCTTCGCTTTACCCAAAGATATAGGGGAGAAACGAGCTGGCCCCGTCACTCGGCCGTCGACAATGCGGGGCTCCGGGATCTGGCAACGCGTCGGTTTCCCGCCTGCGTCCTGGAGTGCGGCTGTCCTCTGCCGCTTTTTGGGAGCGGGTAGGCCGCGGGAAAGCGCTGGAGGACGAGTAAAGTCTAAAAGCAGGCGCGAGGTTGGAGGGGGCTTCGGGATTCTCCAGGTGCCGTGGTCGAGACGGCGGAATTCAATAAGCCGTTCCGCCTCGCCTGCCCGCAGGCAATTCCCCCCCAGGGCTCCGCGCCACGGCCAGTGCGACTGGACTCCGCCGCAAAGCGGAAGGGAAACTTCCGCATTCCCAAAGGGGCGCGTTTCGACGGCCTTGATGTCCTAACCCAGCCTCATGTCCGCGCAGTTGCCGTGGCCCGATGGCTACGACGGGATTCGGTCTGGTGCTCGGGGGAATCAGCCGTTCTCGCGGACGATGAAATAAAGGCTGGGGGAGTCGAGGGGAATCCGGGCGTCGTTGAAATCGACCACGAAGGTCGTGGTGCCGGTCTCCCCTTGGATCGAATCACTGATCTCGGCGCTGAAATCGAGCAAGTCGGAACTGTAGAATAGGCTGTAAGTCTTCCGATCGCTGGAGGTGAAGGTGATAGAGGCGAGGACATTCTCGGGATCGGGGGTGCGGGTCAGGGTGAAGTCGGTGATTTTCAGGTCACCGGCGGCGCCGGTGTTCGGCGGGATGTCCATGGCCTCGCCGAGGGTGGTGGCGACGCGGATCTCGTCGAGGACGTAGTCGGCGGTGCCGCTGCCGTTATCGTGGCAGTGCAGCCGGAGGTTCTCGGTACCGTCGAGGGTGGGGGCGGTGCCGGGCAGGGTGAGGAGGGGCGTGGCGATCTGGAAGTTGGCGTCGAGTTCCGCCTCGGTGACCTGCCCGTCGGCGGCCAGCGCGTCGTAATTCGCGGCGTCGATGAGCCACAGGCGGGCGGTGCCGCCCGAGGCGCTGCCGAGGCCGGTGTATTTCTGCACGTACATGTAGGTGGTGGCGGTGGCCGGGCTCGTCGCGGCGGCGACGGAGGTGCCGCCATAGAAGACATGGGGGGGGATGACGCCGTTGGTGTCGGCGGTGTTGTACTCCGAACGCAAGGCCCCGAATTCCTGAAGGTCGGTGCCGTTGATGTAGACGCCGCCGTTCAGACGCCCGCCATTCGGGCCCTGCATCAGGTAGGTGATGTAGAGGTCGCCGCTGGAAACCGTGAGGTTGATCGGGCGGGAGACGTTGCGGTTCGATTGCGAACTGGCATCGGTGAAGTGGAACTTGTTCCCCGTGGTGGCGAGAGTGCCGAAGCCGATCGAGTCGGCGATGACCTCGGTTGTCTTCGTGGATGTCCGCGTCCAGACCGAGCCCGGGGTGAAGCCGATCTCGCTCCCGCCTTGGTCGACGATCGGGCCGGCCGCGTAGTCGAAGGGCTCATAGAGCAGGAGGTCGGCCCGCGCGGGGGAGGGAGAGAGGAGCGCCGCGCCGAACACCGCCAGGGCGGTGAGCAACGAGGGGCGGATCGGAACGCCGGCAGGGAAGGAAGGATTCATGGTTTGCGTTTGAGTGGTGTATGAGCGGAAAAGGAACCGGGGAAGCATCCAGGCGCGGGCTATTTCCGGCGCCGCCGCATCAGGGCGAGACCGGAAAGGGCGAGGAGGGAGCAGGCGGAGGGCTCGGGGACGATCGCCATGGCTTCGCCGAGGGTCGTGGCGATGCGGATCTCGTCGAGGATGAATTCGGTCGTTCCGCTTCCGTTGTCGTGGAGGTGCAAACGCAGGTTTTCCGTGCCGTCGAGGGTCGGGGCGGCACCGACCAGCGAGACCGGCAGGGAGGAAGCGAAATTGTTGGCATCGAGTTCCGCGATGCTGACGGAGCCGTCGGCGGCCAAGGCGTTGTAGTGGCTTGCTTCAAGGAGCCACATCCGGGCCGTGCCTCCGGATGCCGTTCCCAGGCCAGTGTAGCCGAACACATACATGTAGGTGTCCGTTGAGGCCGCGTTGACCGTTGTGCCTTCGAAGGAATCTCCGTAGTAAACGTGGGGAGAACCTTCGCCGCCGGCACCGGTCGTGACGTTGTATCTCGAACGCAGCCCTCCGAACTCGAAGGTGTTGCTCCCATTGACATAGGAACCGCCGTTGAGGCGGATGCCGTTGGGTCCTTGCATGAGAAAGGTCATGAACAAGTCTCCGGATGAGGCGCTCGCGCTCATGGGGCGAGTCGCGAATCGGTTCAGATCGGTGCCGGCGGCGCTGGCCAGGTAGTGGAACATGTTTCCGGTCATGGAGAGCGTGCCGAAGCTGATCGAACCGGAGGCGACCTCGGTCGTGAACGCGCTGTTCTCCGTCCAGGTGGAGGCTGGAGCGAAGCCCGTCTCGCTGCCACCCTGGCCCGCAAGGGCTCCCGTGGAGTAATCGAAGGGTTCGTAAAGAAGAAGGGCGGCATCGGCGGATGCGGGCCCGAGGAGCATGGTGGTCGTGACGGTGAGGAGTCCGAGAATCGATTTCATGGCGAGGCGGTGGTGGGAGATTGCAGCTTTCGCCGTTAGAGGGGTCGGCAGCATTTGCAAAACCCCCGAACACATAGGAGAAGCGGGCATCCCTTACGAGTTTTTCTTCGGGTTGATTATTACACGTTTCGGGTCGACCGCTTCGATCAACGGTCGCAAAACGAGAACGATGAGAACCCTGGCCCTGGTGCTCCCCGCCATGCACGATTACTCCGATGCCATTCGCGAGGGGGTGCTTCGCGCGGCGGAGAAGGCGGGCGACGTGCAGGTGCTTGCCTTGCGGTCGTCCCACTCGGGCGCACCTCCGGCCCGGCGGGGGCTGGAGGCGCTGGACGGGGTGGTGGCTTGGAGTGACCGGCGTCACCGGTGGCTTCCGGAACTTGCCGGGAAGGGAGTGCCCGTGGTCAATTGCGGGAGTGACTGGCTGCCCTCGGACGGTATCGCGACGGTGGCGGTGGACATGGGGACCGTGCTCGATCTCGCGGTCGCGCACTGCGTCGAGCTTTCGATTCCCCGTTTGAAGTTTTTCGGTCAGATCGTGCCGGATGCCAAGTTGCGTATGGGGGTGGTCGCGGCCCTCGCGGGACGGGCGGCGGCCTTCGGGATTCAAACCGGGTTCATCGGGCTGAGCGGGACCAGCCCCAGCGAAAGTCTCTCGCGGCTGCTCGCTCCGGAGAAGGAGAACGCCCTGCGGAAGCGCCTTCTCGAAGAAGAGCTGCCGCTGGCGATCCTGTGCGAGGATGACTATTACGCCCGCCTTGCCTGCAACGTCGCGACCGCCGCCGGAATCCGCGTTTCGGGTGAGTTGGCGGTTCTCGGCGCGGGCAACAACGTGGTGAGTCGCCTCGGCAATCCGACCATCTCCACGGTGAAGCTTCCGGGGGTGGAGGTCGGCCAGGAAGCCTTCGCCATCATTGGGGACGTGTGGGCGGGACGAGGTCTGCCCAAGGAACCGCTCCGGATTCCCGCCACCGAACTGATCGTCCGCGAGAGCACGGGCGGAAAGAGCCGCGACGTCGTCATGGAGCGCACCCGACGGCAGATCGAGTTGGAGGCATTGAAGGGATTGACCTTCCAGGAGTTGGTTCCGGGGGCCCGGATCTCGCCCAAGATCCTCCGCCGCCGCTACGCGGAAGTCTATGGCGAGGCGCCAACCGATCATATCCGGAGGCTGCGGATGGAAGAGGCGAAGCGCTGTCTGGTGGAAACCGACGCCTCGATGGCGGAGATCGCCCATCGCTGCGGATTCGCCTCCCAGGCCTCGTTCTACAACTATTTCATGCGGCACGAAGGAATGGCTCCCTCGGGATTCCGGGCGCAGGCGTGAGGCGCTCCACTGCTCCGCTTTCGGGCCCGGGGTCGCGCTCGATTAGGGGGGAGGCAACCGGAGCGGTCACCCTCGAAAGCCGGGGCTACGGGCGGACGAGGCGGAAGAAGGCGCGGTCGGGAGCTTCGATGAACGGGAGCGGGTAGGTGAAGTCGGTGCCGTCGAGGGGAAAGGGTCCGGGGACGGGGAGCCAGGATGCGGGGGCGAGGGAATCGGAGGTTTCGAGGCAGGTGTTGGCGTGGAGGGCGGACCAGCGGAGGGAGCCGGGGGTAATTTCGAGGTCGAAGGGAGGCGGGGCGACGACGGAGGGGTAGGTCTGGCCGAGGCGGATTTCGTCGAAGACGTAGGCGTCGCCGTTGTCGAGGCCGGAGGTGCGGAGGAAGAGGTGGGTGAGGGCGGAGAGGCCGGAATCAACGGCAATGGTGGCGGAAGCCGCACCGGGATCCGAGATGGATGTCGGGTTGAGGAAGAGGGCGACGGTGTCGTAGGTGGTCGTGGTGCTGGCGGTGACGCGGCCGACGAGCAGGTAGGTGGTTCCGGCGACGATGTCGGTGTCGGCGAAGGCGGTGTTGGCGTTGTCGGTCGTGCTTTTGGCGAAGAAGCGGAAGGGCTGGTCGGGCGGGAAGATGGCTTCGACGGTGGTGGCGCCAAGACCGACGCGCGGGGTGCCGCCCTCGGCCTGCGGGTTGTCGTCGAAGCCGAGCTGCAGGTAGTCGCGGTTCGCGAGCGGGCTGGCATTGCTGGAGCGGAAGAGGAAACTGAACCAGAGGGTCTCGCCGTTCGCGGCGGAGAAGGTCTTGTCGAGAGGCCGCCGGAGGACATAGGCGCCGTTGGCAATGTCGTAGAGGCGGAGGGCGCGGCTGCCGCCGTGGAGGCTAATCGCACCGTTGGTGTAGACGACGGGGCTGCTCGTGCGGTTTTCGGCGCGGACGAGCGACTTGATCGCGTTGTTCACGTCGTAGGGCCCGCCCCAGCCGAGTCCGCCGTCGACCGGGGTGCCGGCCGATCCATTGGAGCCGCTTTCGATCTGGGCCCCGGCGGCGTACTCTCCGAAGCCCTCATAGGCGGCGAGCGGGCCGGCGTCGGCCGGGGTGAGGATTGCCGCCAGGAATGCGAGAGGGGAGAGAGCGACGAGGAGGAAGGGATGATGGGGCGATCGCACGTTGAGGGTTAGTGCATTCGGGGGGAGGATGTCAAGGGGGTGGGGGCTGGTTGATTCGGGGATTGGGGGGTATCGGAGGGACGGAGTCGCGCGCGTCGGGTGGTGGCGAGAGCTGGTCGGAAAGCGCCGGAGGCCCAGCGCAGTTTAAAGGCCGGTGCCCTTGTGGAGCTGGACCCTTGGCGGGCGTTCCATTTCGAGGGGGATTTTCGGCGGCGGGAAAAGGGCGAGTGGGACGCCGGGGCCGGATGCCTATTTTCTGATCGTTTCTCCTGATCCGTGGTTTTGGATCATTCTCAGGAAAGAAGATGTCCGGCGATTTCGTCGGCGAGGGGCATGCCCATGGGGGTGAGGATGACGTGGGTGCCGGTGCGGGTGACGAGGGCTTCGGCGAGGAGCGGGTCGAGGAGGGCGGCGAGGTCGCCTTCAAGGTAGGAGACGGGGAGGCCTTCGGCGGTGCGGAGTTCGAGGGCGACGCGTTCGATGCGGCGGGCTTCGCGGTCGAGGGTTTCGATCTCGGTGGCGGCGGCGCTGGGGGTGCCGGCTTCCATGAGTTTCACGTAGAGCGCGGTGTCGGGGACGTTCTTCCAGCGGGTGTTTTCGAGGGTGGAGACGGCGCTGGGGCCGAGGCCGAGGTAGTCGGCGCCGCGCCAGTAGGCCTGGTTGTGGAGCGAGCGGTGGCCGGGGCGGGCGTAATTGGAGATCTCGTAGTGCTCGTATCCGGCGGCGGCGAGTTTCTCCATCGCGCGATGGAAGAACACGGCGTCCTCGTCGGCGTCCTGCTGGAATTTCCCCTCGCGGAAGCGGTCGAGGAAGGGGGTGTCTTCCTCGTAGGTCAGGTTGTAGGCGGAAATGTGATCGGGTTCGAGCGCGAGGGCGCGGTCGAGGGTGGCTTCCCAGGATTCAAGTGTTTGGCCGGGGATGGCGAACATGAGGTCGATATTCACGCTGGGGAGGCCGGCGTCGCGGAGGACGCGGAAACTTTCCGCCGCCTCGTCGGGAGAGTGGTCGCGGCCGAGGGTTTCAAGGGTC
>JAHEDC010000332.1 GCA_024641425.1 Verrucomicrobiales bacterium
CCTCCACCGACCGCGCGTCCTCATTCTCGACGAACCCGCCAGCGGGCTCGATCCCCTTTCCCGCCGCGATCTCCGGAAGACGCTCCAAAACCTCGCCCGCGATGGGGCGACCGTTTTCGTCAGCTCGCACATCCTCAGCGAACTCGCCGAAATGTGCTCGTCGATCTGTGTCATGAATCAAGGAAGGCTCCTCGCTTCCGGCACCGCCGAAGAAGTCCGGCGAACCCTCGGTCGCGCCGAACGCCGCCTCACCGCCACCCTCATCGGCGACGCCCAGGCCGCCGCAACCTGGCTCCTCCAACAGGATGGCGTGCACAACCTCTCCGCCGAAGGGCGCACTCTCGCGTTCGGCTTTCTAGGAGATGACGAGGCCCAGGCCGACCTCCTCGCCGGACTCGTCGCCTCCGGAGCCCGCGTGAAGGCGCTCGACGAGAAATCCTCCTCTTTCGAGGAAATCCTCGTCGACGTCGCCGAAGGCAACCGTACCGACGCATGAGCACGCCAGCCCCCACCACGAAATCCGCTCCCGTCTGGGCCCTCTGGGCGAATCCCATTTTCCGCCGCTACTGCCGCTCGCGCCTCCGGCCCAGGGGTCTCGGAATTTCCCTCCTCATCACGCTCATCATCGCAGGCTTTCTCTTCGTCCTCACCCGGTCGTCCGCGATCCATCGCCTCCACATGGAGCTCGTCGATGCCGAGCGCCTTCCGCTCATCCCCCTCCTCGTGGTGCAGGCCATCATCCTCTTCTTCCTCGGCACCGGCCAGGTCGCGGGCGGCATCACCGCCGAAGCCGACGAGGGCGTTCTCGACTACCAGCGCCTCGCTCCCATGTCGCCGATGGCCAAAGTGCTCGGCTATCTCTGCGGCCTGCCGGTGCGCGAGTATGTCATGTGCCTCGCTACCCTTCCCTTCACCCTCTGGTGCGTCGCCCGTGGCGAGGTTCCCTGGAAAGTCGCCGGGATGCTTTACCTCGCCTTCTTCGCCTCCACCCTCCTCTATCACCTCACCGGACTCGTCGCGGGCACCGTGGTCAAGAATCGCCGCTGGGCCTTCCTCATTTCCATGGGAGCGGTCTTCTTCCTCTACACCGTGATGCCCCAGATCGCGAAGTTCGGGCTCCCCTACTTCCAATACCTCACCATCCGGCCCGTCTTCGAGGAAAGCATGCCCTACCTCATTCCCCGCACCGCCGGAGCCGGCGTGCAATCCCTCAACGCCCTCCTCCCCCAGGCACGCTTCTTCAATCTCGACTTCCCCGAAGCCGTCTTCACCATCGCGACCCAGGGCGTCCTCATCCTCTCCGCCCTCGTCATGCTCGCGCGGCGCTGGCGGCGAAAGGAATCCCACCTTCTGAGCAAAGGCTGGGCTCTCGGGCTCTTCGTCTGGCTCCAGACCCTCCTTCTCGGGAACGCCCTGCCCCTCGTCGAATCCGGCGACCTCTATCCCTCGCAAGCGCTCCGCCGCTTCGCCTTCCGCCGGAACCGGGACTGGCAGCCCGACGGCATGGAAGCCGTCCTCCTCGCCGGCATCTACGGCCTCATCACCCTCGGCATCCTCTGGCTCTTCACCTTCATGATCACCGCCGACCGCGAATCCCAGCTCCGCGGCTGGCTGCGGGCGCGCAAGCTCGGCCACACGCGTTTGCGCGCGAACTCCGACCCCGCGTCGTCCTTCGCTTGGACCGCCGCCATGGCCGTCACCGGCGCCGCCGGGTGGTGGTTTTTCACTCGAGCCGTCATTGAAAGCCGCTGGTTCCCCGGCCAGATCCTCCCGGCCCACCTTCCCGCCATTTACGCCCTCGTCCTCGTCGGCGGCGCGCTCGGTTTCCAGGCTCTCCTCGAATGGCACGGGGCCCGCGTCCTTGGTCTCTGTGCCATTCTTGTCGGCGTCGTCCCGCTCCTCCTCTCCACCATCGTCGGGGCCATCGACGACCGCCTGATCGGCACCGCTACCTGGCTCGCCGCCGTCTCGCCCCTCAGCGCCCCGGTCTTCGCCGCCGGAAGTAACCTGCCGCTCGTCGAGTTACCCCTCAATCTCACCCGCGCCCTCCCCCGCGCCTTCTGGTTCTGGCAAGGCATCACCGTCCTCGTTACCATCCGTTGCCTCGTCGGCCTCTACGCTTTCAGAAAACGTATCGCCCGCGAAACGCGGTCGTCGTGGGGGCATCCTGCCCCCACGACGGCTACAGAAACGCCAGTTTTTCGAACTCCCCACCGAGAACCGTCGCCGCAGGAATCTCCAGCCAACGATCTAACAGAGTCGCGTAAACCGACCGGAAATCGGTCGCGAACTTAAGATCCCCCTCGTCGAGATCGGTGAGGCTGGGATGATCCCCGAAGACCCCGCCCTTCGCAGCGCCGGAGGCCACGAATATTTGCGAGGCCGCGCCATGATCGGTGCCGAGGCTCGCATTCTCCTTCAAGCGTCGACCGAATTCAGAATATGTCGCGAGCAACACGTTCGTATCGAGGTCGTGTCCTTTCAGATCCTTGAAAAAGGCGCTGACCGCTCCCGCTAATTCGCCCAACAGCGCCGCGTGCGAACCGGCCTGCCGGGAATGCGTGTCGAAGCCTCCCAGCGAGACAAAAAAGATCCGTGTCCCGAGATCACCCGCAATCAGTTGAGCGACCGTCTTCAGATTCTGCGCCAATGCCGTCTGCGGATAGGGCGCGGCCGGCTGGTAACCCTCGGTCACTTCCTTCAAGCGGGCCGCGCTCTCGATCGCGGTATCGAGCGTCGCACGGATGAAGTCGAGATCGCTCCCGGATTCTCCGGCCCCATGTTTCGCGAGTTGTCGCGCCAGTTTCTCACGCAAGGCGTGATCGGCGACCGAACCTCCGCCGAGTTGCAAGGAATAGTCGTCGACCGATCGGATCGACGGGACATTCGTGCGCGAGGCGACCAGAGCGAGCGGCAGGTTCCCCATCCCCAGAGCCAAGGCCGGCACCCTTCCCGCGAAGCGCTCGGCGCTCGCATCCAGCGCCCGCCCCAACCACCCATCCCCGGTGAAGGAATCCTCCGGCCGCGCCGAGTTCCAGATATCCATGGAACGGAAATGCGAGCGGTCGGGATTCGGATAGCCGACGCCTTGGAGAATGCAGAGACTGCCCCCGTCATACAGTTCCTTCATCCCCGCCATCTGCGGATGCAGGCCGATGTGGTCGTCGATCTTGTGCACGGCGTCCGGAGCAAAGGCCAGACTGGCCCTCGCCTTCACATACGCGTCATCGGCATAGGGAATCACCGTGTTCAAGCCGTCATTCCCGCCCGCAAGCTGCACCACGACGAGCACCCTCCCGTCACCCGAAGCGCGGGCTTCCGCGGCGGCGCGGGCAAGGAACCCAGGGGGCGTGCCGCCCAAGGCGAGCAAGCCAGCACTGCCTTTGAGAAATCTTCGGCGCGAGGTGATCATGGCATGTTCAGGTCAATTGATACTCGGGCATGGTCATCAGCAAATGAAGCATTCCCTTCGTACGTTGTTCATTATTTCCGTCCGCCTGTGCCACGTAGGTCCGTACCGCTTCGAGAGCGGCATCTCGGGAAAGAAGTAACTCGGCCAATTCCGTGACATCCCCTTTCGCCGATGGAAATTTTCCGTACGTCTCTCCCGAAGTGAGCTGCGCGGCGAAATTGGCACGCAACAGGAGCGTCGCCGACGTAATCCACAGTCGCCCGCCTTCCCACCCCTTCACGGTGGGAGGAAGGAACAGATCCTGCCCGAGGTTGGCGACCAACCCGGCGGTCGCCTTGAGATTCGGCTGCACCCCGAGCGCCCGATAGGTTTCAAGGACAAACTGCACCGGCCCCTTGATGAGGCGATGCCGGGATTCCTTCGCAAAGAACACGTCCGACGCGAACAATTCGCGCAAGACCGGAGTCATCGCGTAATCATGACGCCGAATCGATTCCGCCAATCCTTCGACCGCGCCCTCCGGAGGCTCGGGCCGGACGAAAGCAGTAAGCAGCTTCGTCGCGAGAAATCGCGGACAGGCCTCGTGGGCGAGACACATCTCGATGACATCGCCGCCAGCAAAGTTACCGGACTTTCCGAAAATCGTCTTCGATCCCGTATCATGCTGGAGCCGGTTGAACCAGAAGCGTTCGCCGCGCACATGCCAGCCCGAGAAGGCACGCGCCGCCTCTTTGATGTCGCCTTCAGTGTAGTTACCGACCCCGAGTGCGAATAACTCCATGACCTCGCGGGCGAAGTTTTCGTTCGGGCTCCGCTTCCGGTTCGCATTCCCGTCGAGCCAGACCAGCATCGCGACATCCCGCGCCATTTCGGTCAGCAAGGTGCGGAAGTTACCGAGGGCGTGCGCCCGGATAAGATCATTCTGCTGCGCCATGAGCCGCGCCGAACGCACCTTCGCGTTCGAGGTCGCGAAATGGTTGTGCCAAAAGAGACTCATCTTCTCCACCAACGGATTCGCCCCCTCCGTCATGCGATAGAGCCACCACGTCTTGAGTTGATCGATGTCCCCGGTGTCAATCGCCGTCTGCCGCAGCAGATCCGCCGTTTCCTCGAATCCTTCGACTTCGCCCTGTCCGCCCACGACCCGCTCGAGCGTCCGCTCCATTCCCTCCTCGGTCGCGCGCCGGATCTCGGCCTCGCTCGCCCCGAATTGCGTCCGCCCCAGCAAATGCGCCGCCTCCCGGCGGGTCCAGCCTTGCGTCTTCGAGTTATAGGGAACGAGCGCCATGACCATTCGAAGCTTCGGTTATTTCCAACTTCCCTCCAAATGGAGTTTGAAGAGCCCTCCCTCGACCGCCGTATGGTAACGCAGTTTCTCGAATCGCTTCATCGCGTCGATGAGCAGACCGATGTTTCGTGCCGCGTCCTCCGTCGGCGTGCCCTTCTGGATCTCCTGACTGCGGAGAAAGCCCTCGTTCGCTTCGGCGAGCGCCGCGAGACCCGGCAAATCCAGTTCGAAATCCACATTCCGGGGCTGCCACTCGCTGCTCGACGGATTCTTGAAATGATCGACAAGATCGCGGCAAAGCTCCACCGAAGTGGCCAGGATAAACTTTCGCCCGACCCCGGCCGCCGCCGGCTGGAAGTTAAAGACCATCGGGAGCCGCTCCCCCTTCGGCTTCTCAAGATAACGTCCGTAGGAAATCTTCGTCTCGTTGTGAAACTCGACCTCCATCAACCACGGCTGCCGGCCCTCCTGCCCCGCCTGGATGTTCAGCACCGAGGACAAGGTCTGGAAGAAGAGCTGGAAGATATCCGCTCCCTCGGCGGGCTTGGTAAGATCGAAGATCGCCGCGAAGGCCGGTAACTTGACGCCGGGAGCGCCATCGAGATGCTCGTATCCCTGCAATGCCGCCACCAGCGTGAAGTTATCGCCCAGCAGCGGCAACACATCCTCGCCGAAATCCTTTTGCGGGAGCAGGTTTCCGATGTCGGTTTCAAACTTGTCGAAGGCCGGCAACAAGGGCTCCGCAAGTAAGCTGTCGCGGGCCCGATACCACTCGCCGAGTTTCCGGTGCAGGGTCAGTCCCGCGATCATGCCCTCCGACTTTGGAAGATCAATCACCCCGCTCTCGGGAGGATGGGAAAAGTAGAGCCCGTAAGGCTCGGGCAAGGCCGCCGGATCTCCCGCCACCGCCGCCACCACTTCAATCCCGTGCTCGCGGACATCGAGCGTCGCACCCACGAAGGGACTCTTTCCCGCCAACTCGATCAGGCCGTCGAAGAGGAAGGAGAAAACGCCGTTGTCGAGTTGCCGGGGAATCCCGAAGCGTTCGTCCGTTCCCTTGGAAATCATCGCCGCATTCAAATAAGCCCGGACATGATGCGCGGAGCCGAGACCCGCTTCCATTTCCGCCACGCCCGCCTGCTTCGCGAGGGTGCCGCCCGGATCCTTGCCTCCAAGGATCCGCAGCGTGCGGTCTAGGAGTTCGCGCCGCGGCGTCGCCAACAGCCAGTCCCGGTGGAATGAAATGAATCCCTTCCCGTCTTCACCCCAAGTTCGAGAGCCGGGACAAATGTCTTGGGTTTCCACCTTCGTCGAACTCAACCAGAGCAGCGGTTTCAAGACCATCCGGAAGCGCACCCGCGTCCACGTGAACGGTGCCCGGATCATCGCAACCGCGTGCGGCTTCTTCGCATCCTCGGGATTCGGATAAAGCGCGACCGCCACCTCGCCGTCCAGCATGTTCGCCGCCGCCTTCCACAGCGAAGTCCCCAACACGAACTCCGCAACAAACTTCGCCGTCTTGAGTTTTCCGAAATCCGGCGATTGCTCGAACTGCCGATAGCCGTCGGTGGCGGTCACCCATTCCATCAGTTGCGACCCCGGCAGACGCCGCACCACCTCGCCCAGTTTCGAGACCTCCACGAACCCGATCACGCCCTCGGGCAGCAAAGCCGAAAGCGAGGGCCGCTCCTCCGCAATGCCTCTCCCCACGGTAAGAACCAGTAAACAAACAAGGGAAAGGATGGGCTTATTCATGGGAGTGGGTGCCCTCAGGCTACTCTGAGGAATACGTTCCGAGAAAGCCCAATCTTTCAACGAATCTAGGACACTCAGGCCTGGTTGGCGCCGAGGAGGCGTTCGAGGGTAGCGAGCATCGGAGGGAGGTCGCTTTCGATAATTCCCCAGACGAGGGCGTCGTCGACGTGATCGTAACCATGCGCGAGGATGTTGCGGAAGGAGATAGCGCCGCGCCAGCCGTCGATGCTCTCAACGAGTGCGGCATCCCGGTCGCGCGTCCTTCGCAAGGCCTCGCCGACAATCTCGAACTGGCGCTCGACGGCGGAGCGGAGAAGGAGGTCGCGCCCGTAGTCAGCGGCGTCTTTACTACGGGTGAAGTCCAGGATGTTCCGGCAGCCTTCAGCGGCGTCGAAGAGCCATTTGAGGATTTCAGTTTCCATAGATCCGCACGCGTTCGGCCTGGATGCGGGCCAGGAGGAAGGGGTTCCGGATGGAGCCCTCGGTGAGGAGATCGACGCCCCGATGATAGCGGTCCTCAAGGGCATGAAGGAATCCGAAAAAGCGCTCGGAGATGCGCTCCCTTCGGGGCTCGGTGAAGGCGACAACGAGGTCAATGTCGCTCTCATCCGTCCCTTCGCCCCGTGCCAGGGAACCGAATACATCCACGGAAGCAATGCCGAAGCGCTCGCAGAGCGGGGGCAAATCCTGTTTCAGATCGAGCAAGGTAGGCATGGGGAAGGATTCCACAGGAAGCGCGCGCGCGCAATGGCGTGGAAGGAGCCCCGCCCCCTCAACTCTTCCGCGTCGCTACAGGCCGCTTCCGCTCTGGAAACAGCTCGCGGCAGAGCGGGCAAACGGTGCCATCGCAGCCGCGGGCGCTGCAATACTCGCGCCCGTAGAAGATGATGCGAAGGTGGAGGGCGTTCCATTGGTCGCGGGGGAAGAGGCGCTTGAGGGCGGCCTCGGTGCTGTCGACATTGCGGCCGTCGCTCAGCTTCCACCGCTGGGCGAGCCGGTGGATGTGGGTATCGACGGGAAAGGCGGGCACTCCGAAGGC
>JAHEDC010000333.1 GCA_024641425.1 Verrucomicrobiales bacterium
CGACGTGGACGCGATAGGCGACATCGAGGAGACCGTGGAGTTTATTGACGTGCTCGATGAGCGCCTTGTCCTCGGGCAGGGTGGTGTTTTTTGCCCCGAGGCCCGCGAGGATGGCGAGGGTGATATCGCGGTGGCCGCCGGGATTGGGATGAACGCCGTCACCGCTCGTGTAGGTAGGATCGGCGGCGCGTTTCGCGGCGATCGCGGCCTTTACCGGCGTGTGGAGATCGATTACGTGGGCGGCGCGATTACCGAGAGTGAGCACCCATTTGCCATAGGGCGTGATGACCTCCTCGTCGTAGAGGCGATACGTCGTCTTGTAGCCGAACTCGGGCGCACCGGCATCGACGAGCCCGGCGGGGGGAACCGAAGCGGCGTCGAAGGGCGGCGGGGTCATGACGACGACGGTCTTTCCGGCGGCGATCAGCTTCTCCACCAGGGTGAGCAGACCGACCTGGTAGGTCTTGAAGCGCTCCGCGGAGAACGGGTGGTAGATCCCGTCGTTCATCCCGTAGCAGATGAAGGCGGTGTCGAAGGGCACCTTCTCGATGGCCCGGTCGATGCGCTCGTGGACGTTCGGGCGCGGGAAGGGATGGTCGGGTTCGGTCAGCCCGGTGACCGTTTCGCTGGCAAGTCCGAGGTTGATCAGACCGATGTTCGCGTCGGGGCGGTTCGCGCGAATCCAGGCATCGAGCCAAGCGATGTAGCCGCCGGCCTGGGTGATGCTATCGCCGAAGAAGGCGACGGTCTCTTTCTGCTTAAGGAAGAAGCCGTCCTCGTCGGTGGCGGAGGATACACCGAGCGGGAAAAGACAGAGGATCGAGGCGAGAAGGGAGCGGGCGGGGATCATCATGGGGCGACGCATAGCGTGAATTGGGGCTTCGCGTCGAGCGGAATCGCCGGAAATTGCCGACTACTCGGCGAGGGGAATCTGGGCTCCAGCACGCCAGAGGTCCTCGATTTCCGCCTGGGCGAGTGCTCGGGTGAGAAGGGCGAACTCGTCGATGATGCCGACGAAGGGAAAGGTGCCGCGCCGTGCTGCCTTTTTCTTGGCATCGACAGTCGCGGTCTCTCGGAAGACGGGGATGGAATTTCCGATGTCGCAGCGACCGAAAGCGAGAGGGGCATTGTCTTTTTTTGTTTTTTCGAAGACCTCCCGGCCATCGACATAGAAGCGGACCGTAACCTGTCCCACTTCCTGGTTGCGGGAACCGGTGACGGCCAGGTGACGCCAACCGGGCGCGAGTTGGCGCGCGAGAACTTCGTTTTGTCGGAATCCGAGGGATCTATCTTCGGGATGCTGCTTGAGATTGAGACTGATGCCTCCATCGCGGGTAAGCTGCCATTCTGGTGCGCGGGAGCCAATGGCACCAAACGGAACGGCCGAAAAAAGGGTGCGCGGTCTGGGCGTGGCATTGGCGGGAAGATAGACCCAGGCCATGAGAGTGAAGGCATCGGCGGTCGCGCCGACATGGAGGCGAACCCGGTCGCCGGGGCGGTGGAAGTCGAGGGCGTCCTTTTCCGCCCAGCGGCCTCTGGTCCACTGGCATCCCACAAGCGCTCCGTCGGTTTGGGGGCGCTTCAAGGGCGCGAGGTTCCGCACAGTGCGCTCCCAGCTTTCGTGGCCGGAAAAGGTGAAGAGGATCTGAAGCGCGGGGTCAGCGCTTAGGGCGTCGGTTCGCGTCTGCCACTCCGTGAATTGAAGGGCATGGAGGGCATGGGCGCGTTCGTCGATTTCCCGGATGCCGAGGAAGGCCGAGGGATTCACCGGACGTGTGACGAGGCGGTGGCCGGAGTGGAGGAAGTCGAAGGTGCGGGCCTCGCCGGCGGTGAGGCGCTGGGCCTCATTGCGCTTCCCTCCTTCAGGGACAATCTCGATCTCGCCCTCGAAGACGTGGATCTCGCCCGGGCCGTCGGCTTCGCGCTGGACGGCGAAATCGGTGCCGATGTCGATGATCTTCAATTCCGGAGTGTAGAGGGTGAAGCCGGTCGCCTGGGGCGGGACGTTGATCCGCAGCTTCCCGTGATCGAGGCGGACGGCGGAATCGGAGAGGATCTCGGCCTTGAACGGGCCTTCGGCGACGAGGACGGCTCCGGTGCCGCATTCGATCTGCGCGAGGCCCGAGGCGAGTTCGAGGGAGCGGGGCTCGGCGATGTCGGGCAATGGCTCGCTGCCGCGCCAACGGGCATCGACGGTGCGGGTGATGGTGGCGAGGGCCGTCGGGCCATCGGTCTCTTCCTCAAGGGCGGGGTCGGATGTGAGAATGGCCGCGGTTTCGGAATGCTTCGCCCAGGGACGAAACACGAGCGCGGCGATGACCAGGCCGCCGAGGACGAGCGCGGCGGCCACGAGGAAAACGGGCGTCTGCGTTCGCACATCCTTCACCGGAGAAGCCGGGCGCGTGAGGGTGGGCAGGGGAAGAGCGAGTCCGCCGCCCTCCGTGGCGGCATCGCCCGCAAGGCTAAAGACGGTGTCGTCCGCCGCGAGGGTGGCATGGAGGTCGACCTGTCTCAGATAGGCGGCGCGGGCTTCAGTATCCTCGGCGAGACGGGCGGCGAGATCGCGCATCTGCTCGTCCGTCGCCACCCCGTGGCAGACGGCGGCGATGAGATCGTCGAGGGAGATGGCGTCGGCGGGAGTCATCGGGAATCAGGCCTTGGCGAGGCGGCGGTCGATGCATCCCATGAGAGCCTGCCGGGTGCGTTGGAGGGCCTTGTAAAGGGCATCGGCCGTTTTTCCGGTTTTCGCGGATTGGGCCTCGATGCTCTGATTGTCGTAGTAATAGGCTTTCAGGATCGCGCGTTGTTTCTCCGGGAGCGATTCCACGCAAAGCCCGAGGTGTTCGCGCCGATGGTCGAGTTCCGGCTTCATTTCATCGCGCTGGCGGAGGATCTCGGCGGCGACATTCTCATCGAGGAAGCGCCCCCAGCGTTGCTTCTGCCGCCGGTGCCGTTGCACCTGGATGGCCGCGAATCGGCAGGCCCACGGGGTGAAGGGGAGCGAGGGGTCATACTTGTCGATCTTCTTCCAAAGGTCGATCGCGGTCTCCTGCACGATATCGCGGGCGTCCTCGATATTCGGCACCATGGCCATGACATAGCGGAGCACGTCGCGCTCGCTCGAAAGGAGCAGGCGCATGAAGGAGTCGTGCCCTAACGGCTGGTTATTCGTTATTGGTGATTGGTTAATGGGGGGGACGGCTTCGCCGGGATTCGAACTATGCACTCTTCACCATCCACCAATAACCTACTCAACGTAGAGGAACTGCCGCGTGTTCATCACGGCCCAGAGGATGCCGGGAACGGCGTCGGTGCCTTGGGACTCGATCTCGGTGCGGAGGATCGAGCGCTCGCTTTCGGTCGGCCTGCGGGAGAGCATGGCGAGGTAGATGGCGTCCATCACGGCGTTGGCGTCGCCGGCTTGGGCGATCTCCTTTGAGAGGGCGGAGTAGCGATCGTTGAGTCCCTGAAAGAAGCGGCCGTTCATGAGGTTCAGCGCCTGGGGGACGGTGGCTTCGGTCGAGGAATTCTCGATTAGGGTGCGGTCGGACTGGCCGAAGACTTCGAGGAAGTGACCTTCCGGAGCGGGCGCGCCGAGATCCGAGGCGCGGACGTACTGGCGCATGCGTTGCTCGGCTTCCTTCTCGGTGCGGGCCTCGCGGGCGAGCTTGTCCTCGTTCTTGTAATTGGGCTTGTTGCGCTGTTTCTGCTTCTGCATCGCCATCATCTGATCGCGCTCGGGGCGGGGGAAATCCGCGCCGGGGAAGGCGGTTTTCAGGCGCTGGACGAGGGCACGGGGCTGGTTCTTGAAGGGGGTGCGGAAGTAGCCGCCCGCCATGCCTTCATAGTCCCACATCGTGATCGTGGCATACTCGCGGGTGCTCGACGCGTCGAAGGCCATGACGTCTCGGGCCGCCTGGACGCCGGCTTTGGCGTCGTTTTTGGCCACGGCGGCCTCGACCTTCGCCTCGATCTGCTCAAGCTCCCGAAGGGCTCGGGTATTGAAGGCGGCGAGTTCCTTCTGCTTCGCCATCAGGTCTTCCGGGGTGAGTTTCTCGAAGCGCTTCCAGGCCGCGAGGCGGGCACTGGACGCGGGATCGAAGGTCGATTTCGCGGCTTCGGCATCCACGTCACCGATGCCGGGACGAATGAGGGTCACGAAGGAATCCCAAACCTGCTCGGCGCTCATGCGGCGGAGGCGCGGGCCGGGGTAGTGAAAGGCTTCGCCGGAAGACGGATCGTAGGCGCTGGCCTCCCGCTGGTAGGTGCGCGTATTGCAAAGGATGCGGTAGTAGGCCTTCGTGTCGTAGCCGAGGTCGACCATGAGCTTCTCCAGATAGGCGAGGAGTTCCGGGTTCGAGGCTTCGGTCTTGTCGGTGAGGTCGTCGACGGGCTCGAAGAGACCGACTCCCAGGACGCGTTTCCAGAGGCGGTTCGCGATGACCTTGGTGAAGCGGGGATTCTCCGGCGAGGTCATCCAGTTCGCGTAGGTCTCGACGGGGCTCTTCCCGTCCTCGGCGGAGACGAGTTTCCCGAAGGGCGTCGCGGGCGCGACGGTGTCGTTCGGTTTCGCGTCGTCGTACTGGTAGTCGTGCGGGAGTTTCAGATCCTTCGCGCGCTCGCCGAAGGCGGCATTGCGGAAATTGCTCGCCAGCTGGTTCATGCCACGGGCGAGTTGCTTCCGCTTGTCGCCTTCCTTGCGCTGGCGGGCCTGCTCCTCGCGCCGGAGCTTTTCCTGTTCCTTCCGGTCGAGGTTCGCGAAGGCCTTCTTGTCTAACCTCGGGCCGGCCTGCTTTTGGCTGAGCACCTGAATGGCTTCGGCGAGGGCCGGAGGCTGGCGCAAGGTATCCATGCCATAGCTGAACGACGCGAGCTTGTAGTAATCCATCTGCGTCCACTCGTCGAAAGGATGATTGTGGCACTGCGCGCAGACCATCTGGGTGCCGAGAAAGACCTGCACCGTGGTCGCGACATGGTCGAGGGGCATTCCCTGGTCGCGGAGGTAGAAGCCAACCGCGCCGTTCTCGTCGACCATGCCCTGCGCGGTTACGAGCGAGCGGACGAGGGCATCGTAGGGCATGTTTTCCCGCACGGCTCCCTTGAGCCACGAGGAGTAGGCGTCGGAATTCGTGCGATCCTGGCCCGGGACGCGGGCACTCAGGCGCAGGACATCGGCCCAGAAGTTGTATTCGTGGCTGACGTGGCCGGGCGCATCGAGGAGGGTGTCGATGAGCTTGCTCCGTTTGTCGGCTTCCATCGAGCCGAGGAAGTCGCGGGTCTCGTCGCTGCTGGGAATGCGGCCGATGAGATCGAGATAGGCGCGGCGGACGAAGGTTTCGTCGGAAGCCTCGGGATTTGGCGTCACGTCGTGGGCCGCGTAGCCTTTTTCAACGAGGGCGTCGATGGCGCGGGCGGCGGCCTGCGGATCGATCTTCTCGGCGGCGAAAGCCGTGCCGGAGAGCGCGAGGGTGAGGAAGAAATGCGGGATTCTCATAGCGTTTCGGGACAGGGATCAGGCGAAGATGTCGGTGAGCGGCGCGCCCTTGTGGGCGACGGTGAACGGGCGCTTGCTGGGCGAGTAAAGGATCGTGTCAAGCGGTAGGCCGAGACCGTGGGCGACGGTGGCGTTGAAGTCCTCGATACTCAGGGCATTCTCGATGACCTCGGTGCCGTTCGGGTCCGTCTTCCCGTGAATCTGGCCGCCCTTCACGCCGCCGCCGGCGATGACGCAGGAGAAGGCCTTCGGGTAATGGTCACGTCCGGCGTTCTGGTTGATCTTCGGCGTGCGACCGAATTCGGTGGCGAGGACGACCATCGTGTCCTTGAGCAGGCCGCGGGCATCGAGGTCGCCGATGAGGGCGGCCATCGCCTCGTCGAGGACGGTCGCGTTTTCCTCCACCCGGGCGAAGTTCTCGGTGTGCGTGTCCCAGCCGCCGAGCTGGACTTCCACCGAACGGATGCCCGATTCGACAAGCCGGCGGGCGAGAAGGCAGCCCTGGCCGAAGGCGTGCTCGCCGTAGCTGTCACGCGTCTGCTGGGTTTCCTTCCCGAGATTGAAAGCCTCGAGATCGCTGCTGCGCATGAGTTTGACCGCCTCGTCGTACATCGCGGTGTAGGCCTGCACACCGCGGTCGGCGTAGCGCTGTTGGAAGCCGCTGTCGAGCGCGGAGGCAAGGTCGCGGCGGTGGGCGAAGGTTTCCTCGGAAATGTTGCCGTAGTGGGACGAATACTGGAGGCCCGAGTCCGGCTTGCCGATCGCGAGCGGCTCGAATTCCGGCTCGAAGAAGCCGCGACCGACGGCGTTGCTTCCGCTGTTCACCGTGACGAAGCCGGGCAGCGTCTGGTTGATCCGGCCGTTGAATTTCACGTTCCACGCGCCGAGGTGCGGGTGCTTGATCGTCCCGCGCTTCTTGTAGCTCGTGCGCATGAGGTAGGCCGCCTCCGCGTGGGCGCCGGTGGTGGAGGAAAGCGAGTTGATCACGACCGCCTTGTCCATGTGCTGGGCCATGTTCGGCAGATACTGGCTGACACGGACGCCGTCGGCGCTGGTCTTGAGCGTGGTCAGCTCGCCACGATATTCGGGCGAGGCCTCGGGCTTGGTGTCAAAGGTATCCAGATGCGACATCCCGCCCGACATGTAGAGGTAGATCAGGTTCTTGGCCGGCGTCTGGCGCGGGGCCACCTTCACGTCACCGGCGGCGGCGTGGAGCGAAGCGAGCGAGCCGGGCAGAAGGCCGACCCCCAGGAAGGTGCGGGCGGCACCGGAAAGGAAGCGGCGGCGGCTGAGGTCGTCGAGTTTGCGGAAGGGGCGGGTGTCCATGGCGGTGGTGGCGGTGATTGGTTGCGGTGTGGTCTTTCCCTATTCTCCGGGGAATGTCGGCCCTTTTGGACATTTTTTCACCGGATTCGAGAGGTCCCGCTTCCGATCAGATCCGTGAAGAAAAGACGACCGTCGCGATACCGGTATGGGATCGGAAGGGGCGGAGCGGATTTGAAGAAGCGGTTAAAACTAGCCCAGCCAGTTTCTTACCGTCGCGAGATCATTGCCCATGGCTTCGATCGTCTTTTTCACGATGTCGCCGCCGTGCACGTATTCGATGTGGATGGAGATCGGGACCTCCTTGGGGAGCCATTTTGAAACGAGCTTCCCGGTCTCCGGTTTCACGACCCCTTCTCCGATCGGGCAGGCCTGCCAGCTTTTTCCGTTGAGTTTGTAGTCCTTGAAAAACACCGCTCCGATGTGCGGGAGGGCGCGGCGGAAGTTCATTTCCCAGGCATTCGCTCCCTCGACGGTGGCGTGCGCGAAATCGAAGGCCATGCCGAGATGCGCGGGGTCGGTGTCCTCCAGCATGGCGACCATGTCCCAGATCGGGCCGCCGACGTAGTTGTTGCCCCGATGGTTCTGGTAGAGTCCCTGGACGCCGGTCTCCTTGTTCAGGGCGGCCAGTTCTTCGAGCTGCGCCTTGAAGTTGGCCACCTGCGGTTT
>JAHEDC010000334.1 GCA_024641425.1 Verrucomicrobiales bacterium
CGAAGATTCTGTTTGTGGAAATTAGAATCTTCCGTAGCCTACCGCTCCTGAATCCAGAATGCCCGCGCCCATCGACACGCCGCCTCCAGACTCCCTTCGTATTCTTTTCCTCGGCGACGTAGTGGGCGAGCCGGGGCGGAAAGCGGTGATGGAGCGTCTGCCGATGCTGAAAAACGCGTTGGGCCTCGATTTCATCATCGTGAACGGGGAGAACTCTGCGGGAGGGCGGGGGATCACGCCCAAGATCGCCATCGGTCTCCTTCGCGCCGGGGCTGCCGTCATTACCACGGGCGACCATATCTGGGACCAGAAGGAGGTCGTGCCCTACCTGGAAACCGAGCCTCGGCTGCTTCGGCCGCTCAATTATCCGCCCGGAATTCCCGGCCAGGGTTCGATTGTCCTCGACACTGAAAAGGGCCGCGTGGCCGTCATCAACGCGCAGGGGCGCACATTCATGCAGCCGTCGCTTGAAAATCCCTTTCTCATGGTCGCCGAAGAAGTCGAGAGACTCCGGGAGGAGGAGAATGTCCGGGTGATTCTCCTCGATTTTCACTGCGAGACCACGAGCGAGAAGATCGCCATGGGCCGTTTCCTCGATGGAACGGTCTCGGCCGTCATTGGCACCCATACCCACATCCAAACGGCGGACGAGCGCGTTTTTCCGGGGGGAACCGCCTTCCTCTGCGATGCTGGGATGTGCGGTCCCCACGACTCGGTTTTGGGTCGAAGGATCGAGAGCGTGATCGAGCGTATGCTCACGAGCACGCCGCATTCGATGCCAGTCGCACGGGGGCCGGTGCGCCTTTGCGGCGCGGTGGTCGACATCGAGATCGAAACGGGGAAGGCCCTGAAAATTAAAAGGTTCTGCGAGGACGTCCCCGCCGAATAGTAGCCCTGAAGATGCGCTGGAAGCAAGATTTCAAAAACTTCGGATTTGTCTGAGAATTGCTTTGACAGGTAGGGCGCTTTTGATACCTTTCGCCTCGCTTTGCGCTACTCTGGCGTTATCCCGCTCTCGGCGGCCTCTTGCGGGCACCTTCGGCTCATGGATTACGACGTGTCTCGTGGAGCGAGTGGGTGTCGTTTTTAGATTATCAAAGCCCGGTCGACCGGGAATCTAAAAATTCCGCTCATGTAGCTCAGGGGTAGAGCACTTCCTTGGTAAGGAAGAGGTCATGGGTTCAAATCCCATCATGAGCTCCACGCCTAATTAGAAAATCCAGCAACCCTACTTCAACAAACCACACATCGAAATCCTAAATGGTAGGCAAACGTCCGGGCAACACCGCGACTACCGATTCCTGAGAAGCAGGATCAACCGAACCACGACAGAATAGAAACCGGAGATTCCCATCATGGCCAAGGAAGCATTTCAAAGAAATAAACCGCACGTAAACATCGGAACCATTGGTCACGTTGACCATGGCAAGACGACCCTGACCGCCGCGATCACGACTGTGTTGGCCAGCAAGGGTCTGGCCGAGAAGCGCGGATACGCCGACATCGACGCCGCTCCGGAAGAGAAGGCCCGTGGTATCACGATCAATACCGCGCACGTTGAATACCAGACGGATTCCCGGCACTACGCCCACGTCGATTGCCCCGGCCACGCCGACTATGTGAAGAACATGATCACCGGTGCCGCGCAGATGGACGGTGGCATCCTTGTCGTTTCGGCAGCCGATGGCCCAATGCCCCAGACTCGTGAGCACATCCTTCTCGCCCGTCAGGTCGGTGTGCCCGCGCTGGTTGTTTTCCTGAACAAGGTCGACCAGGTCGACGACGATGAACTTCTCGATCTTGTCGAGATGGAAGTCCGCGAACTGCTTACTTCCTACGAGTTTCCCGGTGATGACATTCCGATCGTCCGTGGTTCCGCTCTCAAGGCTCTTGAAGGCGACGAGAAGCATATCGAGGCGATCCTCGCCCTCATGCAGGCCGTTGATGACTACATTCCGATCCCGGAGCGCCCGATCGACAAGGACTTCCTCCTTCCCGTCGAGGACGTCTTCTCGATTGAGGGGCGCGGCACCGTGGCGACCGGTCGTATCGAGCGGGGCATTATCAAGAAGATGTCCGAAGTCGAGATCGTCGGTCTTCGCCCCACGGTGAAGACAACGGTCACGGACATCGAGATGTTCCGCAAGCTCCTCGACGAGGGCCGGGCCGGTGACAACGTCGGACTCCTCCTTCGTGGCACCAAGAAGGACGATGTCGAGCGTGGCCAGGTCATCGCGAAGCCGGGCAGCATCAAGCCGCACAAGAAATTCAAGGCCGAGGTCTACATCCTCAGCAAGGACGAGGGGGGGCGCCACACGCCGTTCTTCAGCAATTACCGCCCGCAATTCTACTTCCGGACGACGGACGTGACCGGTACGATCAAGCTCCCCGACGGAGTTGAAATGGTTATGCCCGGTGACAACATTGCCATGGAAGTCGAGCTAATCACACCGATCGCGATGGAGAAAACCATCCGCTTCGCTATCCGCGAGGGTGGCCGTACCGTTGGTGCCGGTCGCGTTGCCGATATCATCGAATAGTAAACATTTCCTGCTGAGGCTTGTCTCTCTTTCGGGGAGCACATCCAGGCGATTTTCGATGGAACCGGATCCGGCAGGGCGACGCGCCCGAACCGGATCCGGTTCTCCCGTCGAAAGCGACGGATGGCAAAGGTGCCGGCAAATGTTCCAGCTAATTTCTTCGTCACCCTTCAATACTTCAGCATTTATAGGTCAGTAGCTCAGCCTGGTTAGAGCACCGGTCTCCAAAACCGGGAGTCGTGGGTTCGAATCCCTCCTGACCTGCCACTTCCAAACGATCCCCACCCCTTCTGATCCATGTTCAAGAAAGTCTCCAAATACATCGGCGAAGTAAATGCCGAATTGCAGAAAGCCTCTTGGCCTTGGGTTCCGAAAGGGAAGGGTGAGAAGGGGTTCAGGCGATTCAAGGAACTGTCCGACTCCACGGTTGTCATTCTCATCGCCATGGTTCTGATCGGTGGATTCGTCAGTTTCTGGGACTTGATCATGTTCAACATCATCGAGATGCTCACCAAATTCCACGGCTAGGCCGTTGGTCGAGCGTTTCCTGAAACAACCTTCACCGGCTTCCACGATGTCACTTATTCCCGCACCCAAGGATCAATGGTATGTTGTCCACGTTCTTTCCGGACAGGAACAGAAGGTGCGCGACAATATCGAGCGCCGGATCCCTCTCGAGGAGATGGGTGACTTGGTTTTCGAAGTCCTCGTCCCTACCGAACGGGTTTCCGAGGTAAAGAAAGGGAAGAAGACCGAGACGAAGCGCAAGTTCTTCCCGGGCTATTTGATCGCGAACATGCATCTTCTGACCGACGACAACAAACTCGTCGACCGAACCTGGTACTTCATTCGTGAGACGGTCGGTGTGATCGGCTTCGCCGGAACCAAAGACAAGCCGATTCCGATGCGACCGAAGGAGGTCGAAAGTATGCTCCTCCAGATCAAGGAGCGCTCCGACAATGTGGCGCCGAAGTTCGCGTTCGAAGTTGGAGAAACGGTAAAGGTTTCCGATGGGCCTTTCGAGGGACAGACCGGTACGGTTGAGGAGATCAATCTCGAAAAGGGCGAACTGCTCGTCGCGGTGAATATTTTCGGACGTTCGACACCCGTACCCCTCGAATACTGGCAGGTCGAAAAAGCCTAAAGGCCCTTGCGGAACGCCCGATCCCCCGTATTATCCCGATCCCCTATTCTCTTCCAACCCGCTAACGCACCATGGCCAAAGAAATCATCAAGACCCTCAAGCTGCAGATTCCAGCCGGACAGGCCAACCCGTCCCCGCCTGTGGGGCCGGCTCTAGGTCAGGCCGGCGTCAACATCATGGAATTCTGCAAGGAGTTCAACGCCCGCACCCAGAAGCAGGCGGGTGATATCCTGCCGGTCGTCATCACGGTTTTCAAGGACAAGTCGTTCACCTTTATCACGAAATGCCCGCCAGCCTCGATTCTCCTCAAGAAAGCGGCTAACATCGCCGCCGGTTCGAAGCAGCCGAACAAGGATAAGGTGGCGAAGATCACCAAGGCCCAGCTTCTTGAGGTCGTTAAACTCAAAATCGCCGATCTCAATACCAACGACCCGGAGGCCGCCGCTCGCGTGCTTGCGGGAACGGCCCGCCAGATGGGGATTGAGATTGTCGGCTAGCCATTTTTCTCGGTTTGCGGACGAACCGGGAGCCGAAACGATACAAACCCATAGGCAGGAGAGCTTAAGGCTCGCTAACACTGCGGCTATTCCAATGAAAAAGAAAAGAAGCAAGCGATACCAGGAAGCGGCTAAACTCGTTGAGCCTGGAAAGATCTATTCCCTTGAGGAAGCAGCGGAAACGGTGAAGAAATTTCCCGGGGTCAAATTTGACCAATCCGTTTCCGTTTCCTTCCGACTCGGGGTCGATCCTCGGAAATCGGATCAAATGGTGAGGGGAACCTGCCCGCTTCCCCACGGAAGCGGCCGTCTCGTCCGCGTTCTTGTCTTCGCCTCTGGCGAGGCGGCGACCGCCGCAACCAACGCGGGCGCTGAATACGTCGGCTACGAGGAATTGATCAAGAAGGTGCAGGATGGATTCCAGGATTTCGATGTGGCGATTGCCACGCCAGCCGCGATGGCCGAGGTGAGAAAGCTGGGTCGTTTTCTTGGCCCTCGTGGACTGATGCCGAATCCGAAGACTGGAACGGTGACTGACGACACCGCCGAGGCCGTGGCAGCCGTCAAGGCCGGTCGAATCGATTTCAAGCTCGACAAGAACGGAAACGTCTCCGCTTCGGTGGGCAAAGCCTCTTTCACGGCCGAGCAGATCGTCGAGAACACAATGGCACTTGCGGACTCGGTGTCCCGCGCCAAGCCCGCCACCGCTCGCGGACGCTTCATTCAGCGAGTCACCCTCACCGCGACCATGTCGCCAGGGCTTCGGCTCGATCCCAATGCGTTCGAGAAAGCCGTCTCCTGAACGCCGCACAGACCGTTCAATCCCTTTCCCATTCCCACGCGATGAAAGCCCTAAAGAAAACCATCATCGACGACTTGCTGGTCAAGATCAACAAGTCGCCCTTCGTGCTTGTCATGGACTACACGAAGATGACCGTCCCGCAATTCGCGGCTATTCGCGCCAAGCTCGCCGAGACCCAGGCCGAGCTGCACGTGACGAAAAACACCTATGTTAAACGAGCCGGCAAGGAGGCTTCGCTTCCCGAAGGGCTCAACGACGGTCTCGCCGGCCAAACGGCCGTGGTTACGGGTACCGCTGACGTCTGCGCTGCGGCGAAGGCCCTCAAGGAGTTCCATAAGGCAACCGGTCGCGGGGAGGTGCGGTCGGGAGTCCTTGACGGGAAACTCCTCAGCCCGGATGAAGTCTCGGCCCTTGCGGCGCTGCCCCCCATGGAAACCCTGCGCGCGATGCTTCTGGGGACGCTCAACGCACCGGCTTCCACGTTCGTTCGTCTCCTCAACGAGCCCGCCAGTGCCCTCGCTCGAGTCCTTAAGGCTAAATCGGACTTGGGTTGACCATCCCTTCGCAGACGGCTTTGCCCCGTTGACGTATTCCCCTTTAATTCGATGGCCGCTTGCCCTGATGGCGGTGGCTGGAAAAACCAAGAAAAAACAAACAAGAGGTTCCTTGCCGGACCGACGGCTGTCGGTTTCAAATGTTCCGGGGCTCCGGAGCGCGGCGACACCATCCAAATACCATGGCTGATATTGCTAAACTGACCGAAGAACTGAGCGCGTTGACCGTCCTCGAAGTGGCCGATCTCGTGAAGACCCTCGAGGAGAAGTGGGGCGTGAGTGCCGCTGCTCCCGTGGCTGCGGCCGCCGCCCCGGCTGCTGCCGACGCCGCACCCGCGGAGGAGAAGACGGAATTCGACGTCATGCTCACCGAGGCGGGTGGCAACAAGATTGCCGTCATCAAGGAAGTCCGTGCCTGCGTCGCGGGTCTCGGACTGGCTGACGCCAAGAAACTTGTGGAGAGCGCGCCGACTCCCGTCAAGGAAGGCGTTTCCAAGCAGGAAGCCGAAGAGATCAAGGCCAAGCTCGAAGGAGCCGGTGCCAAGGTCGAGATCAAGTAGTCTCGACCACATTCTCGGACCGAACGAAGGATTTTCCTCCCCGGCGCGGCCGATGCCACGCCGGGGAGGAGTTTTCGGGGGAAAAATTCGCTTGAAACTGTCCCGTGGGCAATAATTTCCTCAATTTCTCCGCACAAGCGAAATTTTGTATTGACAATGTTGTGGATTGATCCTCCGTGAGATCCACAAAATATTTCAAATTCTCATTCACCCAACCCCTGGGAACCCCAATTCACCGAAATCCAGCCAATTTGGGACACAGCGCCGCGAAGCACGAGGAGCCC
This sequence comes from Verrucomicrobiales bacterium, assembly GCA_024641425.1. Lineage (GTDB taxonomy): Bacteria > Verrucomicrobiota > Verrucomicrobiia > Verrucomicrobiales > DEV007 > JAHEDC01. The sequence goes on from JAHEDC010000334.1 coordinate 6,382, forward strand.
CTGAACAAGAGGGAGAATTCAAGTAGAATTTCCCGACCGCCTCATGCTTGGCGGTCGTTTTCTTGTGTACGGAATGCACTCGATTTTTGTGTCTTCCCATTGATGACCTGATCTCCGCTGCGCCGCCTGCCTTTCGACTGTCCTCCATCGCCGTACAGGAATGGGGTAGCCCACTTTTTCTTCACCTCCCACGAGCCCACCGCATCTCACAATCCAGCCCATCCCAAACTATGTCGGAACGACTCTATTTCGGTAAAATTAACGAGGTCATCGAGCCCCCGAACCTGATTGAAGTGCAGATCGAATCCTACGCGGACTTCCTTCAGCAGGATACGCCCGCGAACAAGAGGAAGCTTACGGGTCTCCAGGCGGTCTTCAAGGAGGTCTTCCCGATCGACAGCTACGATAACAAGGTCACGCTTGATTTCGTCAATTACGAGGTCGGCAAGCCGAAGCTGACGGCCCTCCAGGCCCAGCGGGACGGCGAGACCTACAGCGCGGGCCTCTATGTCACCTTCAAATTGAAGGACGAGACCGGAACCAAGGAAGAGCGGGTTTACATGGGGGAACTTCCGCTCATGACGGCCCGCGGCACTTTTGCCATCAATGGTGCCGAGCGGGTCGTTGTCTCCCAACTGCACCGCTCGCCCGGCGTGTGCTTCGAGTCGAGCCAGCACCTCAATGGGAAAACCCTCTACGGTTTCCGCATCATTCCGGACCGCGGCTCATGGCTTGAAGTTCAGTTCGATATCAACGATTTGCTTTACGTTTACCTCGACCGCCGCCGCCGGAGGAGGAAATTCCTCGCCTCGACCTTCCTCCGTACCATCGGATTCCCGACGGACGAGGACATCATCAAGGTTTTCTACGATGTCGAGCAGTTGAAGCTCTCGGCGAAGATGGACGAGGAGGCCTTGAGCACCAAGGTGGTCTTCAATGACATTCTCGACGGAGAAGTGATCATCGCGAAGGCCTATGAGCCGCTTAGCATCGGCGTCGTTCGCCAGCTCATCGAACTCGGTCACAAAAAGATCGAAGTG
>JAHEDC010000335.1:0-4942 GCA_024641425.1 Verrucomicrobiales bacterium
ATCCGGAGTAACGAATGCTTACCCACCGAACGCAACCGCTGTCATCCGAATCGTCGGTGCCGCCATAAAATCCGTAGAGGTATTCGCGATCCGAAGTATTGATCGGCTCAAGTCCCTCAATGTAATCCCCCCCGAGACTGCGCTCCTTCGGCTTGTTTGCCGGATTAGGCACGGTGATCGCCGACGGATCGGCCTTAATGATCGAGAATCCCGCATCGGGGATCTTGTCCATGTTTGCGTCCGCCACATTCGTCGAGATCGTTCCCACCGCCGAGAGGGGATTCGTCATCATGGCACCGATTGCAGAGTTCTGCCCGACATACGCACGACCGGCGAGGATCAAACCAGACCAACGGCGGTTAATACTGTAGGGCGCACCTGTGTAATTGAGCACCGCCCCTCCGAATCCGGTCGCGGTTCCGTTCCCGTAATGTGTCCCGAGAGACAGCGTTCGCCCGACCGCATTGACGAATGAAGCGGGAATGGTCGATCCTCCTCCAGGCACCCACGGATCATCGATCGAAGTAAAAATGATCGGACGATCCGGCGTTCCATTAGCCACGATCTTGGCCCCGGGCCCGACGACGAGGCCACCCGGACGATTCCCGGGAGTCACTCCATCGCCAGCCTGCACGTTATCGATTCCCCGCACTATGGTTCCCGGCTCAACCGTGAGAGTCGCGCCTGTCTGGACGAAGATGATTCTCGTCAGGACGTAAACGGTATCATTGTTCCAACGGGTGTCCGTCGAAATATCAGCGGTGACCGTCTGGAAGGTCATCGCCTGGGTACTTGCGGCAAGCCCGCAGGTGCCCAACAAGGCCACAAAAGCTTTCTTGATGGTATTCATTTTCAATTTTTGGAGATAGTATTGGATTTCGGTTTCTTCCGACTGGACGCATTGGGCTCACGCGCGACGACGCCGTATGACCAGGATCATGGCCCCTAGTCCGATAAGGGCAAAAGCGGAGGGTTCAGGGATAATAGGAGTCGTTTGCAGGGCATTGCCAGCGAAGACTCCCTGACCCGTAGCGATACTTCCGATCACCGCAGTCGATACGGATCCACCGAAGTTTATCGTAAACTCGTTCTGGAGAGAGTTCAGTGACGCTGAGGCGGCAAGGCCCTGGTTCGAATTGAAGACTCCCAACTCCATTCCATCCGCCGACTTGATATAGGCATAAAGTTGAGCATTCGGTTGGTAGGAGTTATATTGAGCGATCGTGAGAGGAAACGCACCGGCATCCATGGTTTCCGCCACCCCGAATGTACCCGCGAAGAGCCCTTCCCCGAAGTTGTTGAAGCTCGTTGTCGAACCCAGTTCGACGAAGGAACTGTCGAGGGCCGCCGGATTTGCACCCAGCGCGCCAATCTGAACATTGGTCAGCAGGGTTCCCGAAGCATCACCGGTCGTCGTGAAGAAACCGGCCAGGAAGGTCGCGCCATTGGCCGCATCATTGAACTTCACTCCGGAAGCATTCTGCGCACCTTCGAAGTTGGCACTCGCGTTCATATTGATCACAAACGCTTGGGACGAAATAGCTGTGGCGAGAAGGGCCCCTGCGATAGATAGATTTGTTTTCATTTTTTGTGTCAGTCTTTTGTTAAGTATGAAAAAGGATCAGTCTTGAATCGGCACCGGAACGGCGAGCGTGGTGGTGCCCGCTCCGGTTCGGCGGTCGAGGAAAAAGCAGGATCCTGCTGTGATCGGTGTCGCTCCAGAGACGGGACCGCCCGCCGTGGTGCTCCATGAGTTCACCGGGGCGCCAATCCGCTTGATGAAGGTTGTCACGCCTCCGGATTCGAGGATAAGAACATCGAAGGTATCAGCTCCGTCGAGCGGATTATCTGCATCAAGGGCCGCCGTGATTCCGGATCCATCAAGAGTGACGGTGACGGGAAAAGGCCAACTGTAGAAGCCGACGCCTTCCCTGAGGGTCAGCACATGATTGTCCGTGTTGCCAATGGCGGCTACCGGAATCAGGGAAGCACCTGAGCCGGCAACTCGTTGCACCGCGAAACCGCCGTCTGGATCCAAGGCAAGTGTGCCCGAAGGCGAGCCAGCCAGCGAAGACCAGGAGTTTACCGGTGCTCCGATGAACTTGTACTGGGCTACCCCCCCGCCCGCCGAAGCATAGACAACGTCAAAGGCGTCTGCGCCATCGAGAGGATTGTCGGCGTCCAAGGCAAACTTGTTCGTCGCACCGAATACACTGTTCAGCGTCGGGCGGGCGATCACTTCGGCATATCCTCCAAGCGGGGAAGCGGACGGATTTCCGGTAACGGTGAAGACCACTGGCCCGGCTCCCGATACACCGGTAATGTTATACGATTTCCCTTCGACTCGCAGATAGTGGGACCCCGCCACGCCCGCTAAGCTTAGGGAGGGCGCCTTGGTCTGAATAGCCACCGTGACAGTGGTGGCGGTGGCACTGTTCACCGACCCGATCGCTCCCGGAGCAGCGGTCCCGTGAACCCCTACGAAATTCAGTGTCGCACCTGCTGCCAAGTCGGAAGGCACAGTTACGAGTCGGCGACTGGCCGGCAGTGAGGGACTCCCGTCCTCGACGGCGAGGCCGGTTGCGGCGAGGACCTGGACGGTCGCCCACGCGAAAATGCATCCTCGCTTGCTTGGTGTGGTTATCTTCATGTGTTGTCTGGTTTTATTTTTGGGTTGTAGCACTCGTTACGCCTCGCGAATCCGGTTTCCGATTCCGCGTATCGCTCCGTGAACATTGATTCCTTAAGGGTATCCTGGCATTGGCGATATTGGATTCGTGTGACAAGTTGTACACAGTTCAAGGATGCGCCGATTGTTGTGCCTCAAGAACCGAAAACCGCTGGCGCACCTGGCTTATATCACTCCCGTTTCGTAACAACTCCGCAGGATAATGATCAAAGCCTTCACCGGCGCCAAAGCGCATAAAGAGGATCTTCACAAATTCCCACTTCGCCAAGTCGGCCGTATCATGATCCCGCATTCCGCCAATCCAGTCACCAATCCCCTCCGTATCGCCATCCTCAATATCTTCGCGGAGAATCCCCGTTGTCACTGCCTCTCTCACGTCTTCCGGAAGGCGCTCGACGAAGCCTCCCCCATAGGCGCGTTCACCGGCAAACACATGGCGCGCAAGCCCAACGAAGGCCTGAACTTGTTTGCGGCTAAGATTCAATTCCTCGCCGTCCCCTCGCGAATCATCCACTATTCCCAGCCCCGAAAGCGCTACGGTAGCCTGCTCCGCAGCTTCCAGACCATTCGTTTCCGCCAGTGCATTCACGGCGTTAAGTATGTCGTCGAGCTCATCTGGGGGTGTCGCCACAGATGCGGCACCCTCCTCAGTTCGTTTCTTCACTCCCGCTCTATCCCGTTCCGGAATTCGAAAAGGAGTCAAAGCTGTTGCCATCTCACTCGTCGACATGCTTTCAGAACGCACTTCCACACTGGCATCAGGACCCTGGCGCCCGCACGATGTTGAAACAAGGGCGCATACGATAGTGAAGCCCAAGGCGGCGAGCGGCATAGGTTGAGTTGGGATGAGATTCGCGATCATTAGAATTCCACGGTTCAGAAGCGCAGGTTGGAATAATCGCTATTTATGACCCGAGAATCCCGGTTGTTTGAAATTCCGAAGTGTTACGGTTTCGCCACAGCCCGTAGCACTCTGTGTCTATTCCGTCACATTACTCCTGCTGACATTCCATTCCTTCCGATCAAAGTGTGCCCATTTTGATTCCCGGAAATTAAACATCACACCCATGACCTCACGCCTTGTGTTCCTACTCCCACTTCTTTTCGCCGCCCTCTCGCGGGCTGCTGAACCAACGGAGTCGCTGGAGCAGCTTGAAACGGCAAAGGCGGCGCTCAAGGAACATTATGAGTTCCAGAAGCTCATCGCGAAGGAACGCGGAGACTGGGAGATCGGCAAGGATCTGTTGGAAAGCCGAATGGCCCTCGTAAGAGATCAAATCGCCGACCTCAGGGAGAAGACCTCCGAGCAAGCCTCCAAAATTACCGAAGCCGACGAGGAAAGAGCCAAATTCGCGTCCGAGGATGACGAACTGGCCGCACTTCAGGAGACGCAGCTCACTCGCCTCGTCGCACTTGAATCGCGCGTCCGTTCCCTGCTACCGGTTCTCCCGGAGGCGCTCGCAGCCAAACTGAAAGCCCTCATCGAACGCCTACCAGCTTCCGACATGAAGCCGGAGGATATCAAGACATCGGTCGGGGAACGCTATCAGAATGCCGTCGGTGTCTTGAATGAGATCAACAAATTCCACAACGACCTGACAGTGGTCAACGAGCGCCGGGAGATTTCGGGCGGACGGCAGGCTGAAGTGCAGACACTCTACTACGGACTTTCGATCGCCTTCTACGCGGGAATCGGGGAATCGGCCACCGAAGCGGGTCGCGGGTTACCGGGCAAGGACGGTTGGGTCTGGATGCCGCTCCCAGAGGAAGCCAGGCGAATCGCAAGGATGATCGAGATGGTTGAGAAGTCCTCCAGCGCCGAATACGTGCCCCTCCCGGTCAGTGTTGACTGATAGTCGCTCCTTTCTACCGAATCCCCTCTCATGCAAGTTCCCTATTTCCGTCTTTCCATAGCCATATCGGGATCGCTTCTCGGCCCCTTTTCCGTGGGGGCCGAGGATGCGAAGTCATTCGAAGAGGCAGCCAAATCCCTGCCCCTTAAGGCCGAAGCCAGCCGCATTGAACTGAGCAACCTCCAGGCACTCATTCGCGATGAGAAGGCTCCGCTGACTAAAAGCCTCCGCGATCTTGAAGATGAACTGGCTGCCGTGAAGAAGGAATACGAGGAGATCCTCCGCCAGCGCGACTCCCGTTCCTTAGACCTTAGCACGGTGAAGAATCGCATCGAGTCGAAGAAGAAGCAGAACGAGTATCTATCAGGTCTTTTGGATGACTATCTTAGTCAGCTCGACA
>JAHEDC010000335.1:4952-7416 GCA_024641425.1 Verrucomicrobiales bacterium
CCCGGCTGCATATCGGCGAAGTCCAGCGCTACACGGAACGCCTCGACAAGAATCGCAATGACGCGGCCAACGCGAATCTTTCCCCAAAGGAAAGGCTGGAAGCTCGCCTCGACACCTTGATGCTCTCGATGGAACGGATCGACGACGCGCTTGGTGGCGCACGGTACGTCGGATCTGCGGTAGATGACAATGGCGTCATCGGCAGGGGCCAATTCATACAGCTCGGTCCGATCGTCTACTTCGCCGGCGAGGAGGATTCCCACATCGGATTGGCGGACTCTCGACTCGGCTCGAACGAGCCCGCAATCATTCCCGTTCCCGAAGAATACATCGCTGGAATCGCGGCCCTCGGGAAGACCGGCGCTGGCACCCTCCCCTTCGACTCCACCCGCGGCACTGCCCGCAAGATCGAGGAGACGAAGGAGTCCCTCATCGAGCACATCAAGAAGGGCGGAGCGGTTATGTATCCCTTGCTCCTCCTTGCTGCGGTATCTTTGGTAATCGGCCTTGTTAAGTGGGCACAACTCATTCGTGTTAAGCGCGTCGACGCAAAACGCTTCGATCGCATCATGATCTGCGTAGTCAATGGACAGGAGGAAAAGGCAATCGGAATGGCAAACAAGATCCGGGGCCCTATTGGGAAGATGCTCAGTGCCGGCATCGCCCATCACAAAGAGCCGCGCGACCTTATCGAGGAAGTGCTCTACGAGAAAGTCCTCGAGGCTCGCACGAAACTGAACAGCTTCATTCCGGTCATTAAGATCACCGCCGCCGCTGCCCCGCTCCTCGGTCTGCTGGGAACCGTCTCCGGAATGATCAACACCTTCAAGCTCATCACCGTCCTCGGAACAAGCGACGCGCAGAATTTTTCCTCGGGCATCTCGGAAGCCCTCATTACGACCGAATGGGGACTGATTGTCGCCATTCCGTCCCTCATGCTTGCCGCCTTCCTCACCCGGAAGTCAAAATCCGTGCTCGACGATATGGAGAAGATCAGCGTCGGGTTCCTGAACCACCTTCCCGGCAGCGAGGACGAAACGCCCACCGCGCCCCCTCCCGAGAGTAAGCCACCGGCTCCGAAACCCGCCGCGCCCATGCCGGAAACCACCGATTTTGATCCGGAGGCCATGGGATTGCCCCAGACCTGAGGCATCTTCTTGTCCTCCCGCAAAAGATGCTCGATATCTATAAAAGCGCGCTGAAACAGGGCTACGAACTGTGGCAAGCCGGCGGCTGGGCCATGTATCCGCTCGGGATCAATGCTTTCATCCTTTATGCAAAGGCCGCCCAAATCAGGGTGGAACTTGGGCGAAAGGCCTTCCGACCATTGGAGCGCATCGCCAGAAGGCGCCTTGACCCATGCGAACACGCCTCGCTGGCCGCACGCTATCTTCATTCCCGTGATATCGATGTTCCACCCGATGCCAGTCTCGAAGAAATGGAGCATTCGTTCGAGGAACTCCGCGCGACGGAGCTGCCCCCACTCGAGCGCGATCTGCGCTTTTTGAAGGTCGCCATGTCCGCCGCGCCCCTTTGGGGGCTCCTCGGCACCGTAACCGGCATGCTTTCCACCTTCGATGGCCTCGCTCGTGGAGGCGGTGGTGACAAGACGATGAACATGGTCGCGAGCGGAATCTCCGAGGCACTTATCACGACCCAAACCGGACTCATGATCGCGCTGCCGGGTTACTTTTTCTTCTACTATCTCAGTGGTTACCGAGACCGCTACGAGGCCTTCCTTGCCGGTATCGAGACCGCTTACACTCAGGCGAATCTTCACCTTGCCCCGGAAGAACCTTCTTCTGCCTTCCCCCTCCCTTCCGGCGTATGAAAAAGTTCCGATCCTCAGGGGGCGACGACGGCGACGAAGCGGAAATCGATATTTCCCCGCTCATCGACTGCGTATTCATTCTCCTCATCTTCTTCATCGTCACCACCGTCTTCGTGGAGGAACCCGGCGTGGAGTTGAACAAGCCCCTTGCGGTTTCAGCCCAGCAACTTCAGCGCGAGAGCATCATCATCGCTGTCACGCCCGATGGCAATGTCGTCTACGGAGGCCAGAATATCGGCATAACTGGCGTCGCCCCACTCGTACGTCGAATGACCGCAAAGGACGCCGATACTCCCGTCATCCTGCAAGTCGACGAGAATACCCCCTCCGATCTCTTCATTCGCGCCATCTCCGAAGCGAAGCTCGGAAATGCAAAACGCGTCAACGTCTCCACTGCTAAATAGAAAGTTCCCCCAGCATGAAACACCGCAACGCTTCCGGAGACGACCAGGAGACGCAGATCGATATTTCCCCCCTTATCGACTGCGTTTTCATCTTGCTCATCTTCTTCATCGTTACCACTCGATTCATCGAGGAGAAGGGCTTCGAAGTCGACAAACCGCAGCCAACGGCCACCCCGGCCAACAACGATTCCGATAACGATGCGGTCGTGCTGACTGTGACCGAGAAAGG
>JAHEDC010000714.1 GCA_024641425.1 Verrucomicrobiales bacterium
GACCGCGCCGAAGCCACCGCCGGCCCGCAGCAGGAACTGCCGCCGGTTGCTTGTCGTCGGAAAATGGTGGGGATTTCGCATCCGGTCGTCATGCTAGCGCCAAGCACGTCCACGGTCACCTTCGAATTCACCTCCGCCGCCGCTTGTCGCGACGCCGACTTCCGCTAGACTGAAGCTTCCCATGGATCTCCAGATTACCGACATCCGCCTTCCCCTCCGCCACCCGTTCACGGTCGCGCACGGAACCACGACGGTGAAACACAACCTCCTCGTTGCCCTCACCCAGAACGACGTGACCGGCTACGGCGAATGCGCCTCCTCCAGCGCCTACGGCGACTACACGCCCGCTTCGATGCGGGCCTCGCTCGAGGCGGCTCGCGGGCGGATCGAAGCCGAGAACCTCGACGATCCCGCCGCGCTCTGGGATCGCCTCGAGCCCGTCCTCGGCTCCAACCGCTTCGCCTTCTGCGGCCTCGACCAGGCCGCCCACGACCTCTGGGGGAAGCTCCACGGGACTCCCGTGTGGCAGCTCTGGGGGCACACCCTCGACCACCTCCCGCTGAGCAACTACAGCATCGGCATCGATCCCGTCGAGAAAATGGTCGCGAAGCTCCGGGAGTTCGACGGCTGGCCGATCTACAAGATCAAACTCGGCACCGATCACGACCTCGACCTCGTCCGCGCCCTCCGCGAACACACGAACGCGACTTTCCGCATCGATGCCAACACCTCTTGGAGCGCCGACCAGACCCTCGCCCTCGCTCCCGAACTCAAGGCCCTCGGGGTCGAGTTCCTCGAACAGCCGCTCCCGCGGGACGACTGGGAGGGCATGGCCAAGGTCAAGGCCGCGTGCGTCCTCCCCGTCATCGCCGATGAGAGTTGCCTCGTCGAAGGCGACATCGAAAAGTGCGCCGACGTCTTCGACGGGATCAACATCAAGCTCTGCAAGGCCGGCGGGCTCACCCCCGCCCGCCGGATGATCGCTCGCGCCCGCGAACTCGGCCTCCGCGTCATGGCCGGCTGCATGACCGAAAGCACTGTCTCCATCAGCTCCCTCGCCCAGCTCCTTCCGGAACTCGACTACGTCGATATGGACGGCGCCGTGCTCCTCGCCCCCGACGGCGACATCGCCACCGGCGTCCGCCTTGAGAAAGGCCGCGCGATTTTCCCCGACGGAGTCAGCGGGAACGGAGTGACCCTAACGGTGAGGACATAGCGATGGTTTGGGATGAAGGTGCCGGCCAAGTTCTTGCATGCGCACCGCTCACGATGCGCCCACATTATAGGGCGACCGCTCCGGTTGCCCACCTGCAAGATCGAGCGCCAGCTCCCACTTCAAAGGACGTGCGACGTCGCAAAAGCCCACCGCCTCACCGCCCGGGCGAAGCGCCCGGCCTACAATCGAGCCCAGCTTGCCAACCCGGAGGTACTTTCCTTCCCCGATGAAATCGCATTTCCTTTCCACCCTCGCCTGCCTGACCACTTTGGCCAGTCTCGCCGCCGAACCGCTCACCGTCGCCTCGGACTTCGAGGGTGCCTCGGTGCGCGTTCTGGAGATCGCCGAACAAGCCCGCGCGATCCATTTCACTCCGGGCGGCGATCCCGTCCGGGGCTGGCCGTGCTGGTGGTATTTCCGGATCGACGGCATCAGTCCCGGCGAGACGATCTCCCTGCGCCTCACCGGCTCCGACGCCGTCGTGGGCAAAGCGGGCGCGCCAATGGCGAAACCACTGGCGCCCCTATGGGCGATGCCCGCGCAGGCGACTTACTCGACAGACGGAAAGACCTGGAAACACACCGACAAAGGCGCCCGGCACGGCGAAGAGATGATTTACACGATCTCAGCGGAGTCCCCGTCCCTCTTCGTCGCCTGGGGGCCGCCCTACACGTCCGAAACGGCGACGCGGATCGTCCGCGAATTCGCCGCGCGCTCACCGCACGCCGAAGCCACCGACTTATGCCGCTCCCGCGAAGACCGCGCCGTGCCGATGCTACACGTGCGGGAAGGTAACCTCCCCGCCGAACAACGCTTCGGCGTCTGGGTGCAGGCCCG
>JAHEDC010000336.1 GCA_024641425.1 Verrucomicrobiales bacterium
CCTCGGATCTCGACGTGACGCGGGCGCAGGTCATCGGGCTCGCGCTCTCTTGGAAAAAGGGGCAGGGGTACTACGTTCCGCTGCCCGACCGGCGTGACGAGGGCATCGCCATTCTCCGCGAATTCGGGCCCTTGTTTGAAAACGAGGCCGTCGAGAAGATCGGGCACAACCTGAAGTTCGATCTCGCCGTGCTGCTCTGGAACGGGATCGCGGTGAAGGGGCCGTTCTTCGATACCATGCTCGCCCACGCTCTGGTGGAGCCGGATCAGCGGCACGGCATGGATTATCTTTCGGAAACCTATCTCGGCTACACGCCGGTCTCGATCAAGACCCTGCTCGGCGAGGACGCGAAGAAAAAGAAAAAGGATCCCGACCAGCTCATGATGCTGGATATGACGATGCAGGAAGTCGCGCGCGAGCGGCTCGACGAGGTGGCGGAATACGCGGCGGAGGACGCCGACGTGACCTTCCAGCTCTCGGAGATCCTGCGTGGTCTGCTGGAGGAACGCGGGCAGCACCGTGTCTTCTACGACATCGAGGCCCCGCTGCTGCCGGTGCTCGTGGCGATGGAGCACGAAGGCATCGCCCTCGACAAGGCGGCGCTATCGGAGATCGGCGCAACGCTGGAGGCCAGCATCCGGGAGCTGGAAAAGAGCATCCAGGAGCGGGCGGGCGGGCCTTTCAACCTCAACTCGCCGAAGCAACTCGGCGAGATCCTTTTCGACAAATTGAAGCTCGACGAGAAGCCGAAGAAAACGAAGACCGGCCAGTACAAGACCGACGAGCAGGTGCTGGCCGCGCTCGCCCCGAAGCATCCGCTGGTGCGGGAAATCCTCGATTACCGCGAGGCGACGAAACTGAAGAGCACGTACGTCGACGCCCTGCCCGGCTTCCTGAATCCGAAGTCGCGGCGCATCCATTCCTCGTTCCAGCAGCTCGTCACCGCGACCGGGCGGCTGAACTCGAACAACCCGAACCTCCAGAACATCCCCGTCCGCTCCGCACTGGGTCGCGAGGTGCGCAAGGCCTTCGTCCCGCGCGGGCCGGAGTGGCTCCTTCTTTCCGCTGACTACTCGCAGGTCGAACTGCGCGTGATGGCCGCGCTGAGCGGGGACGCGGCGATGGTCGAGGCCTTCCAGCAGGGGATCGACATCCACTCCGCGACCGCCGCGCGGGTGAACGGCGTCGCGCTCGATGCGGTGGAGCCGGAAATGCGGCGCACGGCGAAGATGGTCAACTTCGGCATCATCTACGGTATTTCCGCCTTCGGCCTCTCGCAGCGCCTCGGCATCGGGCGGAGCGAGGCCAAGGAGATCATCGACGAGTATTTCCGGCAGTATCCCGGCGTGCAGGCCTACATGGAAAAGACGATCGAGGACGCGAAAGCGGCGGGCTACGTCGAGACGATCACCGGTCGCCGCCGTTTCCTCCCCGACATCACCTCCGGCAACGCGACCGTCCGCGGAGCCGCCGAGCGCACGGCGATCAACACCCCGATCCAGGGCACGGCCGCGGACATGATCAAGATCGCGATGGCCCGTGTCGCCGCCGCCCTAGATGAGGGCGGATTCCGCACCCGGATGATCCTCCAGGTCCACGACGAACTCGTCTTCGATCTCGTCCCCGAGGAGGCGGAGAAAGTAACCCCGATCATCGTCGCCTGCATGCGCGACGCCATTCCGCTGAGTGTTCCCGTCGTGGTCGACACGGGGACTGGCCGGAACTGGTTGGAAGCGCATTAGCAGGACAATATCTGCTTCGTTTTCCACAAGATCGGTGGAGCGTCGTGGGCGTGGAATTTGCAATGGTTTCGCGCTACCAACACTATGAAACCAACCTGTTCCTATCCCACCTTCGTCGCGGGTGCCCTTGTGGCGGCTGCGTGTGCGCTCAATCTCTCGGCCGGCGAGCCGCTTATGACAGGCAAAGGCCCGGTCATGATGGAGCCCGAACCGAGTCCGTTCGCGGACGCGCGTCGGCCCATCTCGAATCCGACCCTTTTCGACCTGGCGCTGCCGCAGACCGGCATCCACCCGATCTTCGCCTACCACCGGCTCCCCGATACGATCAATACTGAACTGGGCGCGCTTCCGCTCGGGGGGGATGTCGAGGTATACGCGCTCCAGTTGGAATACGCCTTCAACGAGCGCTTCTCGTTCATCGCGATGAAGGACGGCTACATCGATTTGAATCCGGACGCGACCCTGTCCGACGCCGATGGCTGGGCGAACCTGGCCGCCGGCTTCAAGTACGCCTTCCTCTACGACGAGGCCACGGCCACCGCGGCGTCCTTCTCCCTCATGGTCGAGGCTCCGACCGGGAATACCGACGTCTTCCAGGGCAGCGGCGACGGGGCCCTGCTTCCGGCGGTTAGCATGGTGAAGGTGTGGGACAAGTTCCAGTTCGCGGAATCCCTCGGGATGAAGATTCCCTTCAACACCGATGCGGAGAGCACCTCGGGGTACTTCAGCGCCCACCTCAGCTATGAGCTGACCGAGCGCTTTTTCCCGCTCGTCGAGGTGAACTGGTTCCACGTCTTCGATCCGGGCGACGGCGGCCAGCGCTTCAACGATCAGGTCGGTGGCGCGGTGCCGGCGGTCGTCCAGTTCGAAGGCGGCGACTTGTTCAATCTGGGAGCCGCGAATGCCGACGAGAACCGTGACTTCGTGTCGCTGGCCGCCGGATTCCGTTACCGGCTGACCGACAACATCGATCTTGGTGCCGCCTACGAGCTGCCCCTCACCGACGAGGACGACAGCCTCATGGAATCGAGAATTACCGTCGATGCGGTGATCCGTTTCTAGCGCGGCGACTCTCTGTTCCCGACCACGTCGCGGATGGCGTGCCGGGAATTGACGGTTCCATCCGCTGATTTAAGGTAGGCGACGCCTCCCTCGCTCCTTTTGCCTCTGCATCTTATCATCACTCCTCTCATCGCGGATTCCGCGATGGCTGCCGGTCAGCCGTCGTTGGAATACGGTACCATTCTGATGGGGCTCCTTGGCGGGCTCGCCCTCTTCCTCTACGGAATGGATCTCATGGCGGCGGCGCTGAAACTCATCGCCGGTGAAGGCTTACGCGGTGTGTTGGCGAAGCTGACGACGAATCGCTTCACCGGTGTGGCGGCGGGAGCCTTCGTGACGGCCGTCATCCAGTCATCGTCGGTCACCACGGTACTCGTCGTGGGATTTATTTCCGCCGGCCTGATGTCCCTCTCCCAGTCGGTCGGCGTCATCATGGGCGCGAACATCGGGACGACGATCACCGCGCAAATCATCGCCTTCAAGGTGACGAAATACGCCCTCGCCCTTGTCGCGATGGGTTTCCTTCTTCAATTCCAATCGAAACGCGAGCGCCTGAAGCAATATGGCAACCTCCTGCTCGGGCTCGGATTGATCTTCTTCGGTATGCATCTGATGGGCGAGGGGACACGTCCGCTCCAATCCTACGCGCCCTTCATCGATATGATGAAGGGAATGGATTCTCCCTGGGTGGGGGTTCTCTTCGGGGCGGTGTTCACCGGATTGGTGCAGAGTTCTTCCGCCACCACGGGTATTGTCATCGTTCTCGCGGGACAGGGGTTTCTTTCTCTTCCCGCAGGAATCGCGCTCATTTTTGGTGCGAATATCGGGACCTGTGTGACGGCGGCGCTGGCCGCCATCGGGAAGAACCCGGAGGCTCGGCGGGCGGTGCTGGTGCACGTGCTTTTCAATGTGCTTGGCGTGGCGCTTTGGTTCGGCTTCATTCCTTATCTGGCGCTCTGGGTCACGGAGTTCTCGCCGAAGGCACCGCAGCTCGAGGGTGCGGCGCGCCTCGCGGCTGAGAGTCCTCGGCAGATCGCGAACGCGCACACTCTCTTCAATATCGGCAATACGCTCGTTTTCATTTGGTTCGCCGGGCCCCTTGCCCGCCTGGTCACCCGGCTGGTCCCGGACCGAATCGAGGAGGAATTGGAAAGCGGCTCGCCCAAATTCCTTGAACCTCTACTTCTGGGAACGCCCTCTCTGGCCCTGGAAACGGTGCGGCGCGAGTTGGGGCGACTGGGAGCAATTATCGTTCGGATGACCCGCAGCTCGCTCGCGGCGGTCGTGGAAGGCGACGCCGCGGATCTGGAGAAACTGGTGCGTCAGGACGAGGCGGTGGAGCAACTCCACGCGGCGATCACGGGGTACCTTGGCGAACTGTCGAAAAAGGAACTTACCAATCGCCAGGCCCACCAGGTCAACGACTTCCTCGCGACCACGAATTACCTCGCGAATATCGGGGATCTTGTCGAGATCAACCTGGTGGGAGCCGGTCGGGCCCGCCTCCTTCGAAATCTGCGCATCAGCGATGTGACACGGATTCAATTGGAAGAATTCCACAAGGAAGTGGCCGCGAGCGTGGCCAGAGCGGTGCATGCCATCGTGCAGAATGACCGGACCGCCGCCGAGGAGGTGCTGGATGCGAAGGCGCGAATCGCGGCCTTGGCGGAAGAGGCAGAAGTCCACCTTTCGCGACGCTTGACGGCGGACGCTCCCCAGCGTCAGAATCTTTTCCGCTTGGAATCAGCGGTGATCGAGCACTTGAAACGGGCCTTCTACCTTGCCAAACGGATCGCGAAGTTGGTGGCCGAGGCTCCCGATGGCGACGACGAAAGGACGGAGGAGGAGGAAGCGGGTTAGGGAGAGGTTGGGGTGGTCGTCACGCGTAGAAAGCCTGTCCGCTCCTCCTCGATGGAGCCGGAAAACCGGAACGTTCGGTAGCTCCATCCCTCGTCAAGTGCGGGCAGACCGGCGACGGAGGCAGGGATGGATTCCACGAGGCCCTGATCGAACGCGACGAGATCCACCGAGCCGCCGACGGCATAGACGATCCCATCGATCGAGGCCGAAAGGCTTCCATCCCCGGCGAGGGTGAAAGCGGCCCCGTTCCGCGCGGGAAACGTGAAACCGAGGTAGCGGGTGCCGTCGTTTTCCTCGAACCGCATCCGGGTCTTACCGCTCTCCGTTCCACTCATTGGATTGCCATTGAGGGCGAACTCCTTGAAGTTCGGGCACCCGTCATTGTCGGGATCCTCCGTTTCGCCGTCGTTGTCCCCGATGGTCAGGCCGCTCGCGGCTGCCCAGTCATCATAGGGAGTGACGATCGCGACCGGGGGGCTCCCGACGCTCGCATCAAGTGGATTTCCCGTGGTGTCGATCACGCTGCCGCCACTCCGGATTGCGAGGGCGACGGTGCCTTCGCCGGTGAGGCCGGTGAGGAGGACCGTATAACTCGCACCACTGCCGCTGATCGAGGCTCCGGTGCTCGTCGTTCCGTTGTGGGTGATGACAAGATCGTCGGAAGCGTCGAAGCCGGTGACGGGTTCGCTGAATTGAACCGAAAACGCGACTTCATGCGCGCTCGTGGGCCCGGGGGTGAGGGGAGCGATGCGCACGGCCTCCGGTGAGAGATCCCAGCCAAGGGCCGTGAAGAGGGTGTCCCAACCGACGACGGCGGTGGTCGTGTCGTTGTTGATGGCGGCGAAGAGACCGAGCGGATATCCCGGCAACGCCTTTTGCGTCGACGCGATGCCATCGGTGTTGGAAACGCCGAGCAGGCGGACTGTTCCCAGGTGCGCCCAAGTCAGCCGGTCGAAGAATTCGAAGTCCGTGACATCACTGCGTTGGTCGGAGACGACGATGAAGCCACGGCCATCGTCGCTTCCTCCGTGAGCCGGGAAGGAGTAGAGGAGCATGCCCTCCTCGTCCGAATCAAATTCGCCGTTGTTGCCGAAGCGGTTGGTGCCGTTGCGCTCGAAGGGCATGCCGTCCGGGTGATAGGCATAGACGCCGGGATTGCCTTCGGGCCCCTGCTCCTCGGCGACTAGGATCATCTGCTGAAAATCATCGGCGAGCACCGTTTCGATGCTGGAAACGGGCGGCGCGAAGGAACCGAGATGCTGGGAATTGGCGGCATCGAAGCGATGGACATTGTGGTCGTCGGAGACATAGATCCACGTCGCGCCGCTGCTGTGCTTGAGGAGGTCGAGGTTGTTCTCGCCGACTCCGAGGATGCCGCTCCCGAAATTCCCCTGGGCCTGGAGGTCGGGCACGGAGAAGACGCTGACGATGCGGTCGCTCACGTAGAGGCGGTCGGTTTCCTGATCCACCGCGACGCCGTTGACGTTCGCGGGAAAGGAAAGGGCCGGGAGTTCGTTGCCGACGAAGGGGAACTTCCACACCTCAACCACGTCGTTGTTTTTGCCGGTCACGAACATCCGGGTCTCGGCTGGGTCCGGGGCTTCCCAGAAGGCGATCGAGTCGACGTTAGTGCCGGTGCCATTTATCTCGAACGCGGGCGGGAGGGTAACGGTACCGAAGTTCGCGGTCGTCGCTAGCATCGCGGTGCGCGGAGCCACGCGCAGGTTGTCGATGAGCAGGGCCGAAGCGACGCCGTCGGTGTGGCTGTCGGCGACGAAGAAAGTCCAGGTGTGGGTGCCGGGCTCGACTTCGAACCAGTAATTGCCAAAGCCGGTCTGGCCCCGGAACCGGCTCGCGTCGGGGAGGGTGGGGAAGACCCCGAAATTGCTCTCCTCGATGAGCCCGTCGGTGAAGTCGCCGGGATGGAGTTGCCGCGCCGATCCGGTGTAGGATCCGTCGGAGGGTGCGATGGCCGCGAGCACCAGATACGGCCCGCTCCGGATATCGCCGGTTGAAACGCCGAAAATGTCCGAATCGCCCGTGGAGGCGGGGATTCCCGGAAAGACTTCATCGGTGAGGAAGTTCAAGTCGAAGGAAACGACGCAGGTCTCGGCGGTGGTGAAGGTGATGCTGAGCGACGAGAATTCGGATTCCCGGTTGCCGTCGCCGTCGAGGTCCGGGCTATCGTTGAAGTAGCCGAAATCCTCCGCGCCCTCGTTGTTGAGGGTCGTGATGTAGCCCATGGACTGGCCGCCCGGCGGGGCGATGGCGGGATTGAAGACACTGCCGGGAACGAGGGCTCCCGCGCCGGTCAACACCCACGGCGAAAGGGTGCCGGATTCGAAATCGCCGTTCACGATCCCGGTCGGGGGAGTGGAGACCACGCGATACAGTTCCAGCCCGAAGCCCTCACCGGAGTCGGCGATGAGATAGAGAACACCCTCGACGACCCGTAGTTCGCTCGGATTCGAGCCGTACTGGTCGAGGGAGCGGATGTCCGCGACCATGCTCGTGGAGGTGCCGTCATAAACCCAAAGCTCGCGACCGTGGACGCCATCGTCGGCGAGGAAGAAGAGCTTGCCCTCGAAGACCGTGAGATCGGAGGGATTCGAGTCTGCGAGAAAATCATCGCCGCCGGGGCCCGGTGGATTCGGATTGATGTTCGCGACCTGCGCGGAGGACGTGCCGTCGAAGCGCCACAGCTCGTAG
>JAHEDC010000337.1 GCA_024641425.1 Verrucomicrobiales bacterium
GCGTCGGGGCTGAAACGCCTTTCCGTCATGGCTGCGCCGGAGGCGGGGGAGGTGGGGGATCGAGTTGGTCGGCGAGCGCTTGGGCGGCCGCGTGCTCGGGGATGTCCTTGTAGGTTTCGGCGGCCTGGCGGAAAGCGGCGACGGCCTCCGGCTTTTTCCCGTCCTCACGGAGCATGGCGGCGAGATGGAGATCCATGCGGAGCTGGTCTCTTTTCTCGGGGTAGAGCTTCTTCGCCTTCTCGAACCAGGGTGCGGCCTCGGTGGTTTTCAGATCCTGCCAGAGCCGGAGTCCGAGCGCCTCGAGCAAGGGGCCGCTCTTGAGTTTCTCCCCGGCCCCGCCGAGTTTCTCGACGAGTTCGGCTCGCTGGAGTTCGCCACCCCAGCGGGCGACGCCGATCTTGAATGCCTTGAAATCAGCATCGGGGGTGCGCGGGATCTGCGCGTTTTTCCTGAAGGGCTGGTAGAGAGGATCACCGACCATGATGTTCATCCATGAGACGGCCGGGCTTGCCAGCCAGCCTGCTTCCACGAAGCTGTAGCCTTCAAGAAGGAAGGCGTGGAAGATGTCGTACTGGGTGGTGAAGGAAAGAAACGGCTCGTAGACGGTGCCGAGGACGGCGGCCGCGCCGCGGTGGAGGAGGGGGCCGACCCAGTAGTCGGTCGTGCTGCGAAGGCTGGTCGCGCTGAAGGAATGGAGGTGGGCGGCCACCGCTCCCTTCTTGAATCGGAAAGCGCCCTCGCGGAAGGGGCCGTCGCTGTGGTAGACGTACCAGCCGAAGTAGAAGATGGCATTATCGCCCATCGGATAATGGGTGGGAAAGCGCTCGACCTGACTGTCGACGATGGCGGGAATCCCCGCGTTCTTGTACATGCCCGCCACGTTGCGCAGGCGGATGTCGCCCTCCTCGTAGCCCTTGCCCTTGACAATTTCCATACGCGCGAGGTCGATGTAGGCGAAGCCCCAGAGACCGGCCTTCTCGACCTCGACGGCATCGGTGATGAGGCGTTTCGCGGTCGCGAAATCAGGCCCGTCGATGCGCCCGACAAGCATGAATCCGCCGAGGGCCGCCTTTTCAAAGGGACGTCCGGCGCGATAGTAGGGGTTCTGGGCGAAACCCTTGGTCTCGTGGTCGATGAAGCCGAGGACGGAAAGCTCCGAATCGACGCTCGCGCCGTCGCTGTTCTGGTAGTCGGGCGCGGGCGGCACCGGTTTGCCCTCGGCATCGACCTCGCCGGTGGGCGGGGTCGGAGTGGGTTCGATGCGGAGGGGCATTCCGAACATCAGGGCGACGATCTTGATCTTGTTCGAAGTGGCGGCAGTGCGGCCTCCCGCGACTGGTTCCAGCGTCCACCACTTCCGCTCGTCGAAGAGTTTCTTCAGCGGCTCCTCGATCGTCTTTGCGTATTCCCCGCGGGTGATCGTTTCCTTGTCCGGGCAATCGAGCGGAACAACAAGATCGGGCGAAAGGCCGCGGGCGTGGACGTAGACGACGGCGAGGTCGCGCGACTCGGCCACATTCTTGTTATAGAGGACGAGGGTGGAAGCCGCGTAGACCGAGGAATCGACGGCCGGTTCGACTGCGAGTGGCGTCTGTTCCGGAACTTGGGCATGGATTCGGTCGGTGGAGACAGAAAACAGACAGAGGGCCGTGAGAAGGGAGAAAGGAGAAGGATTCGGGTGTTTCATCGGTCGCTTACCATTCGAGTTGGAGTCCATCATAGGCGATTTTCACCGGCGGGGGAAGCGCGGCCTCGTCGCGGGCGTGGAGGATTTCGTCGGACATGTGGGTGAACCAGGCGGCGCGGGGATTGATCCGCTCCACGATGGCGAGGGCCTCGGTGAAGTTCATGTGGGTCGGATGCGGCGTGCGGCGAAGGGCGTCGAGAATGAGCGTGTCCGTTCCCTCGAGCGCGGCGAGGGCCTCGGGGGAGAATTCCTTGCAGTCCGGGACGTAGGCGACCAGCTTCCTGCCTTCGCGCTCGAAGAGAAAGCCGGTGGTCTCCACCTTCCCGTGGCGAACCGGCAGAGGGAGGATGCGGGTGTTTCCAAGGACGAACGGGCCCTTGATCTCGTAAGGTTCGGGCTTGATGTAGCCGGGGTAGCGGTTCTCGCCGCTGAAGGCGAAGGCGAACATGCGCTTCAGGTCGGCCAGCGTCGCTTTTTCCGCATACAGCGGGAGCACCTCGTCGGCCCCGATGGAAAAGCGGCGGAGGTCATCGAAACCGGTCACGTGATCCATGTGGGCATGGGTGTAGATGACGGCATCGAGGTGCCGGATGCCCGCTCGCAGGCACTGGGTGCGGAAATCCGGTCCGGTGTCGACGACCCAGTCGGCCTCCGCGGTATGGACATGAATGGATGATCGGAGGCGCTTGTCGCGCGGATCCTCCGAGCGGCAGACCTCGCATTCGCAGCCGATGACGGGGATGCCGATCGAGGTGCCGGTGCCGAGAAAGGTAAGGACGAGTTCAGGCATGAAGGAAATGGAATTGAAAAGCGCGGGCGCGGACACATAGTCTAGCCGTCGTGCCTCGCGAGGCAACGCCGCATTCCCGTCCCTATCCATGCTCACCGTCCTTAAGATCAAGAATCTGGCCCTCGTCGAGGATCTCACGTGGGAGATTGGGAGCGGGCTTGTCTGCGTGACGGGTGAGACCGGCGCGGGGAAATCGATCATCGTCGGCGCGCTGAAACTCGTGCTTGGCGAGCGGGCCGACCGCGGGCTCATCCGGACCGGCGAGGATGCCTGCACGGTCGAGGCCGTCTTCGACCTGACCCGGCCCGCCGAGGTCAATGCGGTGCTCGAGGAAGCCGGGCTTGAGTCCTGTGAGGACAACCAGCTTGTTGTCCGTCGTGTCGTGAGCGGCAGCGGGGCGAACAAGCAGTTCGTCAATTGCTCGCCCGTCACCCTCCAGCTCTTGAAATCGCTCGGGCAGTATCTTGTCGATCTTCACGGGCCGCATGACCACCAGTCGCTCCTTTCCCAGGAACGCCAGCTCGACATGCTCGACGCGTACGCGCAGGCGGAAAAGGAGGCCGGCATCTACCGGGCCGCCTACCGCGAATGGCGGAAGCTTACTCGCGAGCATGAGGAGCTGGGGAACTCCGAGCGCGCCAACGAGCAGGAAGTCGACCTTTTGCGTTTCCAGATCGAAGAAATCGAGGCTGCCGAGATCCGGCCCGAGGACGAAGAAGACCTTGCCGCCCGCTACAAGGTCGCCTCGAACAGCACGCGTCTCGTCGAGATGGCCGCGCAGCTGACACAGGGGCTCTCCGGCGAGGAGGATTCGATTCTTTCGCGCCTTTCCGACATGGCGCGGCTCGTGCGCGACCTCCACAAGATCGATCCCGCCACGCACGCCCTCACGCAGGGATTCGAAACGGCCCAGGTCGAGCTGCAGGAACTCGACGACAACCTCCGCGGCTACATCGACGACCTCGAATTGAACCCGGCCGAACTCGCCGCCTTGGAGGAACGGATCAACCTTCTCGAGTCGCTCAAGCGGAAGTACGGCAACACCCTGGCCGATGTCGTCGCGCACAAGGACGAGGCCGCGCGCAAGCTCGCGCGCATCGAGGGACGGGGCGACGAACTCGAACGGCTGGAGAAGGCGATCGCCGCCGCGCGGAAGACCGTCGATGGCGCCGCTGCCGCGCTTTCGACGAAACGCGGCAAAGCCGCACCGAAGCTCGGCAAGGAGATCGCCTCCCACCTCACCGAACTCGGCTTCAAGCGCTCGCTCTTCGAACTCGCGCTCGCCACCCACGGCACCCCCGGTTCGCAGGGAGCCGAGGAGGTCGACTTCCTCTTCGCGCCGAATCCCGGCGAGCCCAGCAAGCCCCTCCGGCAGATCGCCTCCAGCGGCGAGATGTCGCGCGTCATGCTTGCGATCAAGAGCGCCCTTGCCCGACAGGACGCGATTCCCCTCCTTGTCTTCGACGAGATCGACGCCAATGTCGGCGGCGAGATCGCCCAGGCCGTCGGAGCGAAGATGGCCTCGCTGGGGGGCAGCCATCAGGTCATATCGATCACCCACCTTCCGCAGGTGGCCGCCCTTGCCACCTGCCATTACACGGTGAAAAAGGAATTCGGCGACGACGACCGCACCCGCTCGGTCCTCCGGGAGGTGCGCGAGAGCCAGCGCGTCGACGAACTCGCCCGCATGCTGGGTGGCAGCGCCAAGTCCGCCCGCGCCCACGCCGAAAACCTCCTCGCGGAAAGTCCCTCGCGTTTTTCGGTCAAGAAAAAGGCTCGCCGCTGACAGCGTGGGCCTACTGCCGTTCTCCGGCCTCAGGGTGCCTCCGAATGTTCGGGAAAGTCGGTGGTGTAGCGCCTCACGAGTTCCGGCATGTCGTTGGGAACAAGGTAGATTTTGCCCCGGATGCGTTTTGTTTCCCCCGGATTCAGTCCGCCGAGGCGGAAGTCCGAATGGAGGCAGCGCCCGACCCCTTGGAAGAGTTCCTGGTACGGTTCCCAGGCGGTTGCGAAGATCAAGGAGTCGTCGCCGCTGAAACAGCCGATGAGACCGTTGGTCGGGACATCCGTGCTGAGGGGCCTCGGGTTCACGTCGGTGCGCGGGACGCCTTTGGGACACCAGACCTGACCCGGCGTGTAACGCGCTTTCTTCTCCCAGACCGGCGTCGGCATGCGGGCCGGCTTTCCGTCGAGAAAAAGAAAGCACTTCGGGAGGTAGTCGTCGAGATCGCCCGTGCCGGGATCGGCAGCGAAGCCGGTGAAAGCACCGAGACGCACGCAAGGTTGGGCCCAGTGCGCCTCGGAGCGTTTTTCGCCCGGATTGTGGGCGACCAAGGAGAAGGTCACGGTGTCGGCGCTGGCGGTGATCGTGTGCTCAACGGTGACACCGTCCTCCAGCCTGTCGCGCAGTTCCATCACACTCCCGTCATCGCTCAGGGCAACGAGCTCGTTCGCATGCGGAATGACCGTGTGGGTGACCCAGTCGGCGTCCGTGGAGCCCGCACGGCAGTATGCCTCAAGGTAATTGATCCGAATCTCGCCCGAGGGAATTCGGTCGCCCTTGATGACGAGCCAATGCCCGTCGCGGGCGAGCGTCAGCGGCTTTGGCATGGGCGTGGGTTCCTCCGAGTGCGCGACGGGCGTGACGAGGAGGAGGGCGAGAGTGATGCCGGGCAGAAGTTTCATGAGGAATCGGAGTGGGGAAGATTAACGGGGGAGGAGCAAGGCGTCGAGTTCGCGTTCGAGGTTCGCGCGCGCGGGTTTTTCAAGCGTCTGGCGGAAAGAGCGGGAGCGGTAAACGGACTTGCGGTCGAGGAAGGCGCGAAGGACGCGCGCGCGGCCCTGGCGGTAATCGGCTTCCGGAACGTGGGCGTATTCGCGTCGGATTTCGGCGGCGTAGGCGTCGTAGCGGGGTGGGTCGGAGCCGAGGATGCCGAGGTCGAGGTCACAGACGAGGTCACGGTCGGAATCCCCGGATTCGCGGTGGTGGTCGGTGGCGAGGATGAGACGCTCGACGGCGTCGCTATCGACGAGACCATGGGCGAGGGCCTCGAACTCCTTGCGGAAATAGCACGCGCTGGCGGCCTCGTTCTCCCCCGGTGCCGCCCGGGGATCATAGACGGCGTCGTGGAACCAGAGGGCCAGCTCGACCGCGTCCGGATCGGCAATGTTTCCCATGTAATCGTCGAAGGCGCGGAGGCAGGCGAGGATGTGGCGGGCGTCGTGGTAGTGGCGGTCGGGTTCGGAATAGCGGGCGAGGAGGCGTTCTCCGACGGGGATGAAGACCATGCCGAGACCCAGCCACTCGCGCATCCTGTCCCAGCGCGCGGCCCAGCGCTCGGAGAGGGAGGTGACGGAGATTTCGGGCGGTTTTTTCGGGCCGAACATGCGGGAACAAACCGTGGATGCGGGGTTTTTGCAATGCCGGGCCGGGTCCCGCCCGTCCCATGGGGGCAAATTGACATTGGATGGCGGTGTGGTTTTGTTGCGGCCCCGAAACGTGACTCCGATGACCCTCCTTCCTCCCGTCCCCTGCCGCGCGACCGCGTGCGGAAGTCACGTGCTCCTCCTTGCCTCCGTGCTCCTTGCCGGACTCGAACCCGTCTCGGGGGAGATCACCTCCGTGCCGCTCGCTCCGCGTTCGAAGGGCGACGGGCAGACGCTTTTCACCGCGCTCGGCCCGGAGCATACCGGCCTTGCCGCCGTGAACCGCATGGAGGTGAAGCATCCCCTAAGCTACCTTTACCACAGCGGAATGACGACCGGCGGCGTGGTCGTCGCCGATTTCGACGGGGACGGGCGGCCGGACCTGTTTTTCGCCGGAACGACGGGCCCGAACCACCTCTACCGGCAGACGGGGGATTTGCAATTCGAGGACATCACGGCCACGGCGGGACCGATCGATGGCGGCGAGGCCTGGACGGCGGGCGCGGCGGCGGCGGACGTCAACGGCGACGGTCGGATCGATCTTTATACCGGCAATTACATGGTGCCGAACCAGCTTTTCCTCAACATGGGCCCGGGCGCGAACGGGGAGCCGGTCGTCTTCCGCGAGGCCGCGAAGGCGGCGGGGCTCGATGCGGTCGACTGCTCGCACAGCGCGGCTTTTGCCGACTACGACGGGGATGGGCGGCTGGACATGTATCTGCTGACGAACCGGATCGAGGACCCGAATGGAACACCGAGGGAAATGCCGGTCGACAAGGACACGAACGGGGTCACCCTCCATCCGGAAGCGGAAAAGTACTACCACATCTGGCGCTACGATTACGACAACTGGGGCACGGAAGCGGTAGGCACGCCCGACCGGCTCTTCCGCAACGAGGGGAACGCGCCCGACGGCACGCCGCGTTTCCGGGACGTTTCCGAGGAAGCGGGGATCTCCGGCCGCGGGGACGGGCTTTCGGTGACGTGGTGGGACTACAACCTCGACGGTCGCCCGGACATCTATGTGGGGAATGACTTCATCGCCACGGACAAGCTTTACCGGAACAACGGCGACGGCACTTTCACCGATGTCCTCTCCGAGGTCGCGCCGCACTCGCCGTGGTTCTCGATGGGGGCCGACATCGGCGATGTGAACAACGACCTCCTTCCCGATCTCCTCGTCGCGGATATGTCGGCGACCTCGCACTTCAAGTCGAAGACGACGATGGGCGTGATGGGAGGCATCGACCTGAAGCGGGCCTATTTCGCCTCCACGCCCCAGTACATGCAGAACACGCTGCTCATTAACACCGGCACAGGCCGGTTCCGTGAGGGCGCGCGGATGTTCGGCGTTTCGAGCACCGACTGGACCTGGGCGGTGAAGTTCGCCGACTTCGACAACGACGGCTGGCAGGACGTGTATTTCACGAACGGCATTTCGCGGCACATGA
>JAHEDC010000338.1 GCA_024641425.1 Verrucomicrobiales bacterium
TCTGAAGGCAGAGCAGGACGCGGCAATGAACCTCTTCCTGCCCCTCGCGGACTTGCAGGAGAAACTCGAGACGCCGGGGCGCGCGAATCTTCTGCTGGCGGGAGGGGGAACGAACGAGGTGAAACTCGGCGCAGCCGTTCAGGCGCATTGGGATTTCGCCGATCTCGCGTTTCGGACGCGCGAGGTGCCGGTCGATGGCTGGGAGGTTTTCAGCGACCGGATTTTCATCAGCGCGGGGGAGGAAAAGGCCCTTCGTTCGGCCATCCCCGGAGCGCAGGGTTCGCTGACCTATCTGGTGAACGAGATCGCTGTCCGCGAGAATCTGGTCGCTCCCTATTCGATGGTTGCGGCGGTGAGCGAGGAAGGTTTGAAGGAACTCGCGCCGGATCTTGGAAAGGGCGAGGCGGTGATCAATGGCTGGCTTTCGGAGCACGGGGCGACGGTCGGGGATACCCTCACCCTCAAATATTTCGTCGTCGCGGACGGGCGGCAGATGCGCGAGGAATCGGCGGATTTCGTGGTGAAGGGAGTGGTGGCGATGGATGCGCCGGAGATGAATCCCTCGTGGATGCCCGACTTTCCCGGAATATCGGATGTGGACAACTGCCGTGACTGGGATCCGGGCTTCATGATCGACAAGGACCGTATCCGCGACGAGGACGAGACATACTGGGATGACTACAAGGGAACGCCGAAGGTCTTCATCCGCTTGGAAGACGGGCAAGCGATCTGGACGAATCGCTTCGGGGCGCTCAGTGCGCTGCGATTTCCTGACGGACCGCCTACGGCGGATAGGTTGCGCCCGCATCTCAACATTTTCGATGTCGGGTTCCAGCTTCGGGCCGTGGGTGCGGAGGCCTCGAGCGCGGTGGCCAAGTCTCTCGATTTCGGGGCGCTTTTTGCCGGGCTGAGTATGTTTCTGATCGCGGCGGCGCTCGGTTTGGTGGCCATGCTTTTCGTTTTCGGTCTCGAGCAGCGGAGTCCGCAAGCGGGAGTCTTGCTTGCGATGGGATTCCAGCCTCGCGAAGTCCGGCGTCTGTTTCTGCTCGAAGCCGGCGTGGTGGCTTTTGGGGCCTCGGTGCTCGGCGCGCTGGGGGGGATCGCCTACACGCGGATCGCCCTGTGGGGGCTCGGCAGTGTGTGGAAGGACGCGGTGGCGCGGCTCGATTTCTCGTATCACTCGCGACCGGGTTCCATTGTCGCAGGGGTGTTCGTGGTCTTTGTCATCGCGATGCTGACGGTCTGGTGGGCGTCGCGGAGGGTCTTGCGCGTGCAGCCGAAGGAGCTGGTGAGTGGTCAGGGAATGGAGGGGACGGAGAGCGCGAAGAGCGGGGGAAGGGTGGCGGTCGGGTGCGCGATTGGTGGAGTGTTCGGTGGGGCGGCGCTGCTGGTCGCGGCGCGGGGCAAGGAGGGCGAAATGCTCGCCGGGCTGTTTTATGGCGCCGGGATGTTGCTCATGGTGGCGGGACTCGGAGGAGTTGCCCTTTTGCTGCGCCGGTGGGCGTCGGGCCGGAACGCGGCGCAATCGCTGGCGGCCCTGAGTCGGCGGAATGCGACGCGTCGGCGCGGGCGGAGTCTGTCCGTGGCGGCGGTGATGGCGAGCGGGGTCTTCATGGTGGTGGCGGTGAATTCGTTCCGGTTGCCTGCGATCGGGGATCCGGCGGAACGGGCCTCGGGCACGGGGGGGTTCCGTTTCACGGGAACGTCGACCCTGCCGGTATACGAGGACTTGAATGCGGAGGTGGGGCGGAAACAGTTCGGCCTGGAGGAGGTTCCCGCAGCGGATCTCGGGGTCGTTTCCTTCCGTGTCCGCGCCGATGGCGAGGAAGCGAGTTGTTTGAATTTGAACGCGGTCGCCCAGCCGAGGCTGATGGGGGTCGACCCGACGACGCTGGCGCAGCGTGAGGCCTTTGTTTTCGCGGGCACCGAGAAGGGAAGGACGTTCGGGAAATCGCCATGGGAATTGTTAGGCGAAAGGTCGGACGATGGAGCGGTGCCGGGGATCGCGGACAAGGCCTCGGCGATGTGGGCGATGCACAAGAAACTGGGCGACGAGATCGTTTACCCTGATGGAAGAGGGGGAGAACTGCGGGTGCGCCTGGTGGGCTTCCTCGCAAATTCGGTCTTGCAGGGGAGCGTTGTTATTTCCGAGGAACACTTCAAGGCGGCATTTCCGGATGCGGGTGGTTACCGGTTTTTCCTGGTCGAAACACCAGGGGGGGAGCGTGGTGGCGAGATCACGCGGGAGATGACGCGGCAACTCGGAAACCGGGGGCTCGCGCTCACGCCGTCGGCGGAAAGGCTGGCGAGTTACAACGAGGTGCAGAACACTTACCTGACCATCTTCTCGACGCTTGGAGGTTTGGGCGTTTTGTTAGGAACACTCGGTGTGGGTCTGGTTATCGGGCGCAATGTGATGGAGCGTCGAGGCGAACTCGCCCTGATGCGCGCGGTTGGCTTCGAACGGGTGGCTCTCTCGGGCATGGTGCTGCGCGAGCATTGGGTACTGCTGCTGCTGGGCATTGTGATCGGTTCGGTGGCCGCACTGAT
Source organism: Verrucomicrobiales bacterium (assembly GCA_024641425.1). Taxonomy (GTDB): domain Bacteria; phylum Verrucomicrobiota; class Verrucomicrobiia; order Verrucomicrobiales; family DEV007; genus JAHEDC01. The sequence continues at coordinate 2,551 of JAHEDC010000338.1, forward strand.
CGCTGTCTTGCCGAATCTCACGGCCTCCGGCGGTGGCGGCTTGCCGGGGATGCTTCTCGTGGTGCTTGTGGCGGCCATCCTTGCGGGGGGATTTGTTTTCTGCTGGATCGCGGCCCGCTGGACCCTCCGTGGAACGCTTATGGAAGCGCTGCGGACGGAGTAGGGTTCCGCGTATTGAATCCTTCAAACCAAGGCGAGGCCGATGCGAGGATCCCGCCAAAGCCGCATCAACGCCGGTGCTCGACGGGGCGGAAGACGGCGTGGGCCCGGAGATCGTAGATCACGAATAACCGCCCCGCGGATCCCTCAGGCGGGGGCTGCTTTCCAATGCCGAAATCCGTTCGGTGGTAAATTGTCTTTGGTGAGAACTGCGGGCGAAAGCGAAGGGTGAAGGCCCGGCCACGCCGCTTCGCCCGTCAGGACTCCGAGAGTAGCAGAGGGACTGCCATGGTCGACTACTCGTTCTTGTTTTTCCGCCCCCATGGCGTTTCCGGAAAACCGCGCTTCCAATTCGCGTAGAGTTGTTGCAATCGTATGACGTCCCCGGGCCTTTCGGCGGCGAGATTCCTCGCTTCTCCAATGTCGGCACTCAGATCGAATAGCTCCGGGGATTCTGTCCGGGTATCGCCGACTGCGAGCTTAAGGTCGCCGTCGCGCACGGCCCACGAAGTGCCGTTCTTCCAAAAGAGGGTCTGGTGGGGCCGGGCAGTGTCCTTGCCGGTGAGGAAGGGAACGAGATTCACGCCGTCAAGCGCCTTGCCGGGCGAACTCCCGACCCCTGCGGCGACCATGAGGGTGGGAAAGATGTCGAGTGAAATGACCGGATGATCGAAGACGGCCCCCTTTGGAAGGACAGACGGCCATTGCATGGCGAAGGGGACTCGGATGCCGCCTTCCCAGGTGTTCCCCTTTTGTCCCCGCAGCGGCGCGTTGTCGTGGCCGCTTGCTCCGCCGTTGTCATTGACGAAGACAACGAGGGTATTCCCGGTGAGCGCCTGCTTCTCCAACGCGTCGAGGAGGACGCCGACGGCGCGGTCGAGCGCGAGGGTCATGGCGCGGAGTTTCAAGTTCCCGCCACCTTCCCTTATTTCCGCGAGGTCGGAATCGAGCGCGTCATGCGGGCCGTGGGTCGCGTTGAAGGCCACATACATGAAAAAGGGATCGGCCGCGTGCTTTGCGATGTATTCGGCGCCGGCTCGCGCGAGTTCATCCGTCATGTAGTCGAAACTTTCGGGATAGACCGGCTCGCGGTCACGAAGGAGTTGGTTGAGACGCGTGGCATTCTTGAGAGGAAAGTACCGTCGTTGGCCCTGAAGGAAGCCGTAATAGTCAGTGAACCCTCGTTCCAGTGGATGAAATTTCGGAGCATAGCCGAGATGCCACTTGCCGAGTGCGATCGTCCGGTAACCCGTGCTCTTGAGGACGTCGGCGATGGTCGTTTCCGTAAGCGGGAGGCCGTTCGTTTCGCTATAGACCGGTGGGATGTTGAATTCGTGTCCGAATCGGTTCTGGTAGCGCCCTGTCAGCAGTCCCGCCCTTGTGGGGCTACAGACCGATCCGCTGACATAGCCGTTGGAAAACCGGACGCCATTCGCGGCGATGGAATCGATGTGCGGCGTCGGAAACAACTTCGAACCATGCATCGAGACCTCGTTGTATCCCGCGTCGTCCGAAACAATGACGACAATATTGGGCCGATCCGCGGCGCGGGTCAGCAAAGGGGAGGATAGCAAAAGGGCACCAAGGAGAGTGCGGAGTGGTTTCATCGTCATCGGGCGGCACTATTCGTATTCTCGGCACGGAAATCAATGTTCGTTTTCTTCATCATTTCCGTGATGAACATCCGAAGCTAAGGAAGCGTTCCCTGCCGGGGGATGGATCAGGGGCGGGCGATTTCAGGGCGTTCGCCCGCATAAAGACTCCAGAGTGCCTCTAGTCGATCCTCGATTTGCGTTTCCGTTCCGACGACGAGCCAGTAACGATAGGTGAAAGTCGCTCTTGGGGCGAGTCTGGCCAGTATGACGGGCGCGAGGTGGACGCAGGGTGCGGCCGACGGATCAGCACTCCGACCTCCTGCATGGGGGCCGAAATTCCAGCTTTCCCCGGACGGACTGAACACGGCGACACCCTGACCGTCGGAATTGAAACAAGCCATGGCGCCTCTTGGAGGACGGGCATGATTCCACGGGGGGCCTATGGCGGCGGACTCCTCGCGCCACTTGCCTCCACCCAGATAGCTCTTTAAGGTATCGAAGTTACGCGTGAAGTAACAGGCCGGGACCTCCTGGGGACTTCGAGGGGTCGTACCCCAGCGGTCGTCGGGCGCGCGTTCGGAAATGAATTTGCAACGTATCCGGAGGACATTGGGCATCCCGGGTTCAAATCCAGTCCACTGGCGCATGAGGGCGGTCGCTTCTTCGTTCGGCATGTCCCAGAGTTTGGGAATCGTCTCGCCGTAGAGCGTCTGAGCGTCGATGCGTTTGAATACCTCGACCCTCGCCCACGATCCAATGCCGCCACCCTGGATTGGATTCCAACTCCACGGGCTCCAAGCCTCGTGCTGGCCCTCCGCCTTTCGGTCGAGCATTTTTCCCGCGTAATAGGATTGCTGGATCAAACGGCCGGGGTCATGCGAATTCACCATGTTCATCGGGTACGTCGCCCAAGACAACCAGGTGATGGATGCTCCTTTCGCCCGGTTGATTCCGATCTTGACCGTGCCGTTGTCGAGCAGAAGCAGATCGTCTTGGACGGGATCCTGCGCCATCAGGGTATGAGTGGCGAAGAACAGGCAGGCGACCGCGTATGGGAGGAAGTATCTCATTTCGATTGTGGATACGGAAAGGAAGGATCAGTGTGCTCCCGACCGTCCTCCGGCTTCGGACCCGAGGCGAGGCGCGCTTTTCGATGTTCGGGGTTTCGGCGTCACTGAGCGCGTAGTCGACATCCGAGAAGTCCCATTATCGGTAAGGATCTCAAGGCTATTCGGGTGCGGAGGTTCTGTGGCGCGCAGGGTTCCGCACCGTCGAAGCAAAACGGCCGACCCGATATTACCAAGAGGCGAGGATGTTCTCATGCGTGGTTGGTTGACGGGAGGGGAACTCTCATTCGGAGTGGAACTGGCGCGTCATTCGGCCTTGGTGGCTGCGGCTTTCTCCTTCGCCCTGCCCGCGCCGGCCTTTGGCGGATCTTTCAGCGCCAGGGTGTGGAATTCCTCCGCGTGTTTCGTCCATTCCTGCTCCAGTTCCTTCACCTTCCCGGGAAACTCCGCGGCGAGATTCTTCGTTTCCGAGCGATCCTTGGCGAGGTCGAAGAGCTCCCACGGCTTTTCGTGATCGGCGACCAGCTTCCAGTCACCGACTCGGATGGCGCGGTTCCCGTGATGGTTCCACCAGAGGTAATCGTGCTTCACCATGCCATCGCGGGCGAAATCCGGCACGAGACTCAGGCCGTGCAAAGGCGGCACCGGCAGATCGGCGACCGTAGCGGGCTGCGTTGCGCCGGTGAGTTCGAAGACGGTCGGCACCAGATCGATCAAATGAACCGCGTCGGTGCGGAATTCCCCATGCGCCTTGATGCCGGCGGGCCACGACACGATCAGCGGCGTCGCGATGCCGCCTTCGTGGTTCCACGACTTGTGGAGGCGAAACGGCGTGTTCGCAGCGCTCGACCAGCCAGGCCCAATGCCGAGATAGGTTTTCGCGGAGCCGATCACTGCCTTCGGGTCATGCCCGCCTCCGCGAATGATCTGCTCGGCGGACGCCCCGTTGTCCGACATGAAGAAAACGATCGTGTTGTCGATCGCGCCCATCGCCTTGATCTGCGCGAGCACACGGCCGATCTCGATGTCCATGCGATGGATCATGGCCGCATGCACCGCCATCTTGGCCGCCTGGAATTCCCTTTCCTCCGACTTCAGACTGATCCACGGAACGGCATGCCCGACCTCTCCAGGGCCGATGCGCTCGCGGAGCGCGGACTCGGGCAGATTCCAGTCCGGCACGACATCGGGCTCCAGCGCCGAAAGCTCGCATTCGATCAGCCCCATCTTCTCGATGCGCTCAAGGCGCTCCGCGCGGATCACGTCCCAACCGGAGAGATAGCGATCCTTGTAAACGGCAATGTCCTCCGGCAATGCGTGCAGCGGGAAATGCGGAGCGTGAAACGCGAGGTATTCGAAAAACGGTTGGCCAGCATGCTTCTCCTGATGATCCCTGAGAAACTTGATGGCATGGTCGGCGGTGGCGACGGTCGAGTAGTAACCGTCTTTCCCGGCGCCCGCCGGGAGTTTTACCCCATCCTCCCTCTGACTCCCCGGCTCGAAGAAGCCCCCGGGCTCATAGGAATGATCGAAGCCATTATCCAGCGGCGTGCCATCCACATGCCACTTGCCGGAATGATACGAGCGATAGCCCAGCGGCTTGAGATACTCCGGCAGCAATTGTGCCCAGCGCGGGCGCACTCCGCCCGCACCGCCACTGCGGTAACCCGCCGGCAACTTGAACCCGGTGGTACTGTCGCGCCGGACCGCCTGCGCGTAGTAACCGGTCAGTATGCACGCCCGCGAAGACCAGCAGCGCGCCGTGTTATAACACTGGGTGAATCGCACTCCCTTCGACGCGAGGCTGTCGAGACTGGGCGTCTGGATTTCTCCGCCGTAACAACCGGCATCCGAAAACCCCATGTCATCGGCGACGATGATGAGGATGTTCGGCTTTGCGGGGGCGGCCGCGGCGAGGATGCCGGACAAGGCGACTAGCAGGGTGACGAGGAGACTCTTTGTTTTCATGGGGGTGATATTTCG